>NZ_JBHSRF010000055.1:0-61683 GCF_042658925.1 Sphaerisporangium aureirubrum | reverse complement strand
GGGGGGGGGGGGGGGGGCGGGGGGGGGGGGGGGGGGGGGGGGGGGTGTGAGAGGGTGGATGGGGGCATGGGCGGGAAGGGTGGATCGGGGGCCGGGGTGGCGTCGTTGCTCGTCGATGGGATCGGGGTGCTGGTTACCAACGATCCCGAGGTCGGGGTGGTGGAGGGCGCGGCGCTTGTCGTGGAGGACGGGGTTGTGGTGTGGGCCGGGGAGCGGGGAACGGCGCCGGGTGGGGTGGAGGAGAGGGTGGATGCCGGGGGGCGGGCGGTGGTTCCCGGGTTCGTGGACAGTCATGCGCATCTGGTGTTCGCGGGGGATCGGGCTGAGGAGTTCGCGGCACGGATGGCGGGGCGGGCCTACAGCGCTGGGGGGATCAGGACCACCGTGGCGGCCACGCGGGAGGCCGGTGATGGTGAGCTGGCGGGGAATGTGGGGCGGCTGGTCGATGAGGCGGGGCGGGCGGGGACCACGACGATCGAGTGCAAGTCGGGGTATGGGCTGACGGTTGCCGATGAGGTGCGGAGTTTGCGGGTGGCGGGGGGGCTCACTGAAGAGGTGACGTTTCTGGGGGCGCATGTGGTGCCGCCGGAGTACGCGGGGCGGGGGGATGAGTACGTCGATCTGGTTCGGGGGCCGATGCTGGAGGCTTGTGCGCCTCATGCCAAGTGGATCGATGTGTTCTGTGAGCGGGGGGCGTTCGACGGGGAGCAGACGCGGGCGATCCTGGAGGCGGGGGTCGCCAAGGGGCTGGTGCCGCGGGTGCACGCGGGGCAGCTCGAAGAGGGGCCGGGGGTGCGGATCGCGGTCGAGCTGGGGGCGGCGTCGGCCGATCACGTGACTCATCTGAGTGACGCGGACGTGGACGCGCTGGCGTCGGGGGACACGGTGGCCACGCTGTTGCCGGGGGCGGAGTTCTCGACGCGGTCGCCTTATCCGGACGCGCGGCGGCTGCTGGACGCGGGGGTGACGGTGGCGCTGGCCTCGGACTGCAACCCGGGGTCCAGTTACACCACCAGCATGCCGTTCTGCGTCGCGCTGGCCGTGCGGGAGATGCGCATGACGCCGGACGAGGCGTTGTGGGCCGCCACGATGGGCGGCGCCCGGGCGCTGAGGCGGGCCGATGTCGGCCACCTCGCGCCGGGCGCCCGGGCGGACTTCGTGCTGCTGGACGCGCCGTCCCCGATCCATCTGGCGTACCGGCCCGGGGTGCCGCTGGTGTCGCGGGTCTGGCGGGCGGGCCGCGAGGTGGGTTAGAAGTAGCCGTTCCCGGCGACGGTGACCGGCGCGGTGCCGGGGTTCTTCACGCGGTAGCGGATGCACGTGGGCGGCGTGCCGGTCACGGCGGCGACGTGCGGCAGGTGGTCCCCGGCGGGGATGGCGACGGTGCCGAGGTACCGGCCCCGGCAGTTGCCGATCTTGACCTCCACGGGGCCGGGGTTGTTGCTGAGCTGGACCAGCACGACGCCGCGGTACGGCGCGGTGGGGGTGAGCTCAGGGGTGAGGTAGGTCTCGGTGCCCGGGGAGACGGTGCCGCTGAGGGTGGTCGTGGCGGCGCTCGCGGGTGACGCGGCGGTGACGACGAACCCGGCGGCGGCCAGCGCGATGATCGCGGGAATGTGACGCATGTGCTCTCTCCGTAACTGATCGTTGAACCGACCAGCAGATGCTACAGAGCGTCACTTGGCGATCACGTTGGGTTTTACTGTTTCTGGAGACGGGACGCGGTCCAGGCGCCGCGCAGCTCGCTCTTGAGCACCTTGTCCACGGCCGAGCGGGGCAGGCGGTCGACCAGCACGACGTGCCTCGGCACCTTGTAGCCCGCCAGGTGCGCCCGGCAGTGCGCCAGCAGCGTGTCCGCGTCGGCGGCGGCGCCCGCGGCGGGCACGACGAAGGCGCAGCCGACCTCGCCCCAGCGGGGGTCGGGGACGCCGACCACGGCGGCCTCGGCGACGCCGGGGTGGGCGTGCAGGACGGACTCGGCCTCGGCGGGGTAGACGTTCTCGCCGCCGGAGATGTACATGTCCTTGGCGCGGTCGCGGATGCGGTGGTAGCCGTCCGCGTCGCGTTCGGCGATGTCGCCGGTGGACAGCCAGCCGCCGGTGACCGCGGCGCGGGTGGCGGCGGGGTCGCGCCAGTAGCCGGTGAAGACGTTCGGCCCGCGGACCAGGAGCTCGCCGGCACCGGGACCGTGCACCAGCTCGCCGGTCTCGGTGTCGCGGAGGGCGACGTCCACGTGGGGGTACGGGACGCCCGCCCAGCCGACGCGGCGGGCGACGTCCGCGGGCGGCAGGCACAGCACGTTGGGGGCCGCCTCGGTCAGGCCGTAGCCCTGGACGATGGGGACGTCGCGGTCCAGCCAGGTGCGCAGCAGGGGCTCGGGCATGGGGGCGCCGCCGACCATGACGCGGCGCAGGGAGGACAGGTCCGCGGCGGCGAAGCCGGGGTGCTGGGCCATGAAGAGATACGTCGCGGGCACGCCCATCATCGTGGTCACCCGCCGGTCCGCGATGAGACGCAGGGCGCGGCCGGGGTCGAACGACGGCTCCAGCACGACCGTCGCGCCCTTCCACCAGGCGAGCAGCGGCTGCACGTTCCACCCGCCGACGTGGAACTGGGGGAGCACCTGGAGAACCACGTCGTCCTCGCGCAGCTCGCAGCCCCGGTCCAGGGACAGGTTCGTCCAGAAGCAGTTGGCGTGGCTGAGCAGCGCGCCCTTCGGACGGCCGGTGGTGCCGGAGGTGTAGACGAGCAGCAGCCCGTCGCCGTCCGCCGGGGCGGGGACCTCGGCGCCGGGGGCGAGGGAGTCCAGGGCGGGGCGGGTCAGCTCGGCGATGCGGACGGGGTGGCCGGACGCGGCGCGGGCCTCGGCCGCGAGGGGGAGCAGGGCGGGGTCGGCGAACAGGAACGACGGCTCGGCGTGGGAGAGCTGGTAGGCGATCTCCGGGGCGGTCAGCCGTACGTTGACCGGGGTGAGGATCAGCCCGGCCTTGGCGCAGGCGAAGAACAGCTCCACGTGCTCGGGCCGGTTGCCGGTCAGCGACGCGACGCGGTCCCCCGGCCGGGCCCCGGCCCGCAGCAGGGCCGACGCCAGCCGTTCCGACCGCGCGTCCAGGGTCGCGTACGTGATCTCCTCGTCCCCGAAGACGACGGCGGTGCGCTCCGGCGTGGCCCGCGCGCGGTCCCGCGGCCACCGGCCGAGCGTGAGGCTCATCGCCCCTCGCCGGCGCCGAGGCCGCGGAGGATGAAGGCGTACATCTCCTCGAAGACATGCGCGGGCACGTCGGCGGGGACGGCGCCGCCGGACGCGGGGACGGAAGGCGCGGGGACGGCGGGGGGCTCGGAGGGCTCGGGCGGATCGTTCCACAGGATCCAGCGCATGCCGACCATCTCGCCGACGCCCATCAGGGCCCAGGCGAGCACCTCGGGGTCGGCGCGCACGATCTGGCCGCCGTCCATGGCGTCGCGCAGGCCGCCGACGTAGCCGTCGGCGATGGTGCGGTAGTGCCAGCGCAGCATGCCGGGGGAGGCGAACTCGGCCTGCCGGATGATGCGGTACAGCGCCGGGTGCTCGGTGGTGAAGCGGAAGAACCCCTCGAAGCCCAGCTTCTCGGCCTCGGCGCGGCTACGGCCCCGGCGGGCGCCCTCGGACATGGCGTGCCTGACCCGCCGGTTGAGGTCGGCCACCAGCTCGTCGAAGATCTGCTGCTTGCCCTCGAAGTAGATGTAGAAGGTGCCCTGCGAGCACCCCGCCGTCTCGGTGATCTTGACGATGGACGCCTCGTGGTACCCGAGCCCGGCGAACACCTCCTCCGCCGCGTCGAGCAGCCGCCGCCGCGTCCGCTCGCCCTTGGGGGAGAGCGGACGCCCGCGGGTGCTGGTGGGCGGCGGCCCGTCCTCGGTCTGCCATGCCCTCATGCCGTGACCCCCCGGGTGATGGAATCCGATGCTCAGATCGCGGGCGTCCGCGACAGGTGGGCGTGCAGCAGCGCGGCGAACTCCTCCGGCCGCTCGGTGTAAGGGAAGTGGCCGGTGCCGTCGAACACGTGCTCGGTGTGACGACCGTACCTGGTCAGCACGTCCCTGGTCTGCCGGACCATCGGCTGGGCGGGGTAGACGTCCGCACCGGGCCACCCGGGGACGTACCCGAGCGCGCCGAGGTGCCCGAGCTCGGAGGTGGAGGTGTCGGACACGATGACGTCCTTGTCGCCGCGCACCCACAGCACGGGGGCGCGGCAGCCGGACCCGGGCAGGGTGTGCCAGCCGAACCACTTGGGGGAGAGCGCGTTGAGCACGCCGCGGGTGCCCGGCGCCATGCCCGGCCAGTTCGCGGACGGCTCGCTGTCCCCCGGGTAGTTGCCGTCGCCGATGTGGGTGGCGAGGATGCCCCGGGTCAGCGCCTCCTCGTCCCGCACGGCCTCGGGGCTCGGGAAGTACAGGCTGCGCACGACGTTGCGCGGCGACAGGGGGTGCTGGTCGGAGGTGTCCCCCTCGGCGATCAGCTTCACCAGCTCGGGGTTGGCGGTGCCGCCGCCCGATCCCGCGAAGTCCGGCGTGCTGGGGCGGCCGCCGGCGCCGGTGCCGCCGAAGCCGTACGGCGACGCGGGCGCCACCACGGTCAGCGTGCGCACGCGCTCCGGGTGGTGGATGGCGAAGTCCATCACCACGCCGCCGCCCAGCGAGTGCCCCACCAGGTGCGTGGCCCCGGCCCCGAGCGCGTCCAGCAGCGCCGAGAGGTCGTCCCGGAAGTCCCCGAGCCCGCGGGTCGCGTCCACCGGCGCCGCCTCGCTGCGTCCGAATCCCCGCAGGTCGGGCGCGATGCCGTGGAGGCCGTCCGGCAGCAGGGACAGCTGCTCGTCCCACACCGACCCGTCGGACAGGTTGCCGTGCACGAACAGCACGGGCACCCCTTCGCCGCGCTCGCGGACGTAGGTGGCCAGTCGATCGGTGCGGACGGTGCGGGACCGGGCTGCGTTCATCGCCATCCCTCGGGAGGTGCCGGATGTTTCCCCAGTAACCTAACAGGTGAATCACCTCTCATAAAGGCCGGTCGCAGGGCTGACGAATTAGACAACTTTTGGAAGTTTGTCTAATGTGTCAGTCGTGAGCATTCCAGAGACCGCCGCCCCCAGACGCGACGCCGTCCTCGCCGCCGCTCTCGCGGTGTTCGGGCGGTACGGGTTCCAGAAGACGTCCATGGAGGCGGTCGCCAAGGCGGCGGGCATCTCCCGGCCCGGCCTGTACCTGCTGTTCCCCGGCAAGGAGGAGCTCTACCGGGCCACCATGCGGGGGGTCATGGAGCAGGGGCAGCGGGCCATGGAGGCGTGCTTCGCCGACGAGGCGCTGCGGTTCGAGGAGCGGGTCGTCGCGGGGCTGGACGCGCTGGCCGGGCAGTACGTCGAGAGCCAGATGGCCAAGGACCTCGGGGAACTGCTGGAGAACAGCGGCCCGCAGCTCGGGTCGATGTTCCACGACTACCAGGAGAAGGCCCGGGCGACGATCAGCGCGCGCATCGCCGCCCTCGCCCCGCCCGGCGTGCTCACCGGCGAGGTGGCGGCGGACGACGTCATGGACGTCCTGTTCTCCGCCGCCATGACCTGGAAGCAGACCTCGGCCACCCGCGCCGAGTTCCGCGACCGGATCAGGACCGCCGTCCGGCTGATCTGCCGCACCGCCGCCTGACCCACCCTTACGGCACACCGATCCGACACACGGAGTACAGCCATGCCCAGAATCACCACCCCGTTCGACGCCCGGTCGACCGCCCGCGAGGTACTCGCCGGCGTCGACCTGACCGGCAGGCGTGCCGTCGTCACCGGCGCCTCCTCCGGCATCGGCCTGGAGACCGCCCGCGCGCTGGCCGCCGCCGGAGCCGAGGTGACCCTCGCCGTCCGCGACCCCGCCGCTGGGGAGCGCGCCGCCGCCGCGATCGGGGACGTCCGGGTCGCGCGCGTCGACCTGCTGGAGCGTTCCACCATCGACGCGTTCACCTCGGGCTGGCACGGGCCCCTGCACATCCTCGTCAACAACGCCGGGGTCATGGCGCTGCCCGAGCGCACCACGACCCCGGAGGGCTGGGAGACGCAGTTCGCCGTCAACCACCTCGGCCACGCCGCCCTCACCCTCGGCCTGCACGACGCCCTCACCGCCGCGGGGGACGCCCGGGTCGTGACGGTGAGCTCGGCGGCGCACCTCATGTCCCCGGTGGTCTTCGAGGACGTCCACTACACCTCCCGCCCCTACGACGCCTGGTCCGCCTACGGCCAGTCCAAGACGGCGTCCATCCTGTTCACCGTCGCCCTGGCCAAGAGGTGGGCCCCCGGCGGCGTCACCGCCAACGCGCTGCACCCCGGCGGCATCGTCACCGCGCTCCAGCGCCACCTCGACGAGAACCAGCTGCGGTTCGTGGGCGCGCTGGACGAGCAGGGCCGCGTCATGGACGTCCCCCGGGGCTGGAAGACCCCGGAGCAGGGCGCCGCCACCTCGGTCCTGCTGGCCGCGTCCCCGCACGTCCAGGGGGTGACCGGACGCTACTTCCAGGACTGCGCGGAGGCCGGGGTCGTCACCTCGCCGGGCGACGGCATGAACGGCGTGGCCTCTTACGCCCTGGACGACGACGCGGCCGACCGCCTGTGGGACGAGACGCTCCGGCTCCTGCGCCGGCCGTGAGGACGGCCGCTCAGGAGGGGGCGTCCAGCTCGGCGCGCAGGCGCGTCAGGGCCTCGGCGAGGTGCGGGGCGGCCGAGCGCAGCGCGGACAGGTCGGTGCGGGTCTGCAGGGACTGGGACCACAGGACCGAGGTGCCGAGCTCCAGGAGGCGGACCGCCTCGGCGGGGTCGCCGGTGGTGAGGGCGCAGGCGGCGGCCGTGCCGCCGATGCCGCTCCAGCCGGAGAGGAACCGCTCACGGCTGGCGCGGTGGAGGCCGCGCCAGGCCAGCAGCGGGAGCAGCGTGACGGCGGTGGAGAAGCCCTCGCGGGCGGACGTCCAGTCGTCGTGGTGGGCGGCGAACGCCCCCCAGCCGGAGGCGGACTGGACGCGGGTGGGCACGCTCGCGCGTGGGTCGGTCGCGGCGGCGCGGTACAGCCCGGCGATCTCGGCGCGGTCCTCGGCGGTCGCGTGGTGCGCGTAGCGGTCGACCAGGACGAGGGCCAGGTTGGCGGCGGCCGTCGCGTGGTTCGCGTGCTCCGGCGGGAGCAGCTCGCAGGCCGCGCGGGCGGCGTCGGCCGCTTCGGCGAGGTGGCCGGGGTCGCCGTCGCTCACGTAGTGCTCGCGCAGGGCGATCGCGAGGTTGGCCAGCCGGGCGGCGCGCCCGGGGGCGCCGTACGGGGTGGCGTTGAGGGCCTCGCGGTTGAGCGCGGTGGACTCGCGCAGGTCCCCGAGGTCGCCGGTCGCCCGGTGGCGGGCGCGCAGGTGGGCCGCCTGGGCGTCCAGCACGGCCAGCCGGAACGGGTTGGCCTCGGGCAGCGCGGCCAGGGCGGCACGGCCGGTGCCGATGGACTCCTCCAGGTCGGCGGGGTCGCCGGACACCTCGAAGCGGTCGCCGAGCGCGGTGGCGAGGTTGTGCAGCGCCGCCGGGAGCTCCAGATGCCCCTCCGGGAGGGACGCCACGGCCGTGCGACCGGCCTCCACCGACTCGTGGAGGTCGGGCAGGTCGCCGTACCAGGAGAAGCGCCTGTTCAGCAGCCCGCACAGGTTGGCGGCGCAGACGCCGCGCTGGGCGTGCTCCTCCGGCAGGCCCGCCATCGCCTCCCGAAGCAGCCGCACGGCCTCGGCCAGGTCCGCCGGGCGCGCGGTCCGTTCGAACCGCTCGTAGACCGCGGCGCCGAGGGTGCCGAGGTAGGAGGGGCGGTGCGGGTGGTCCTCCGGCAGGAGCAGCGCGGTACGGCCGGCCGCGACCGCCGCGTCCAGCGCGGCCAGGTCGCCGGTGCGCAGCCCGAGCAGGCGCAGCGCGTTGCACAGGCCGAGATGCAACGCGGGCTGGTGACGGTGGTCCGCAGGCAGGGCCGCGACGGCGTCCCGGAGGACGGCGAGGGTCTCGTCCAGGTCCGCGGGGTCCCCGGTCTCCTCGTACCTGGTCTGCAGGGTCGCGCCGAGGTCGTACAGCCGGTGCGGCAGCAGCGAGTGGTCATCGGGGGTCAGCGCCAGGGCCTCGCGGGCCAGCCGCACGGCCTCGTCGATGTCGGCGGGTGCGCCGAGCACGTCGTAGCGGTAACGCAGGGCCCCGGCCAGGCCGGCGACGATGTCCGCACGGCGGAACTCGTGCACCTCCGCCAGGGCCTCCCGGGACGCCGCGACGGCCTCCTCCAGCAGGGACAGGCGGCCGAACCGGGTGGTCTGGGTGAGCAGCATCTCGGCCAGCTCCCCGAGCACGGCGGCGCGGTCCGGGTGGCCGGGCGGGGTGGCGGCGAGGGCGTCGCGCTTCAGGTCCACGGCCTCGGCGAGGTCGGCGTCGGCGCCCCGCGCCTCGTGGCGCAGGTGCAGCGCGTCGGCGAGGTTGGAGACGACCCCCTCCCGGCCCGGCGTGCCGGGCGGTGTCGCGTCCATCGCCGCGCGCATCAGCGCCACCGCCTCGTCCAGGTCCTCGGGGTATCCGAACCATTGGTGGCGGGCGCCCACCATCACCGCGAGATTGGACAGGTGCGGGCCGTGCTCGGGATGCCCCGGCCCGGCGTGTGCCACGGCGGTCCGGGCCGCGTCGATCGCGGCCGCGAGGTCTTCCTCGTCCCCTGAGTAGGTGAAGCGGGTGTGCAGGGCCACGGCGATGTTCGCGTACCGGGCGGCCGGGTCGTCGCCGGGTGACTCCGGGTCCGCCCAGGCGTCGTCGTCCGGGTCGCCGGGCCACTCCGCGTCACTCATGGAACGGATTGTGACATCGGCGGAAAGCCGCTGGTAGGCCGAGCCCTAGAACGCTTCCATACCGGCGCTGAACCGAATCCGAACTTCGGGATCTTAGCCTGCGAATCGACCACGCGGCGGCGGGAACGGAGTCCGGGCATGGCGTCGAGTCCTGGCAACCCCATGAACCTGAGCGGAATGCTGGACGGGCTCGCCGGGTCCATGACCGAGGAGGAACGCGCGCTGGTGCGTTCCTGGCTGGCCCCCGAGGAGGCCAAGGCGCCGCGCGGCTTCGGCGCCGGGCGCGAACGGGTGGCGGAGGAGTTCGTCAGGCCGTCCGCCGACGACCCCCGGGCCGTCCGCACCGTCGGGGTGATCGGCGGCGGGACGGCGGGGTACCTGACCGCGCTGGCCCTGCGCGCCAAGCGGCCGTGGCTGGACGTGACGCTGGTCGAGTCGTCCACCGTGCCGATCATCGGCGTGGGCGAGGCCACGGTGCCGCTGATGGTGACGTTCCTGCACAGCTACCTCGGCATCGACCCGCAGGACTTCTACCGCGAGGTCCAGCCGACGTGGAAGCTCGGCATCAAGTTCAACTGGGGGCCCGACCCGGAGGGCTTCATGGCCCCGTTCGACTGGGGGGTCAACTCGGTCGGCGTGCTGGGCTCGCTGGCCGAGCGCGGGAACATCAACGCCTTCACCTTGCAGTCGCTGATGATGATGGGGAACCGCACCCCGGTGTTCGGCCCGGCCGGCGAGCCGATCTCCCTGATGAAGTACCTGTCCTTCGCCTACCACCTGGACAACGAGCGGTTCGTCCGCTACCTCACCGGCCTGGCCCGCGCCCGGGGCGTCGGCCACCTGGACGCCAAGATCGCCGATGTGGTGCCCTCCGGTCCCGACTGGATCGACCACCTGGTCACCACCGACGGGCAGCGGCTGGACTTCGACTTCTACGTCGACTGCAGCGGCTTCCGCTCCCTGATGCTCGGCAAGGCCCTGAACACCCGGTTCCACAGCTATTCCGGCAGCCTGTTCACCGACTCCGCGGTGACCGGCAACATCCCGCACGGCGGCCTGCTCAAGCCGTACACCTCGGCCACCACCATGGACGCGGGCTGGTGCTGGAACATCCCGACCAGGGAGAGCGACCACCTCGGCTACGTCTACTCCTCGGCCGCGCTGAGCGACGAGGAGGCCGCCGACGAGCTGGCCCGGCGCTTCCCCGGCATCACCCCGCCGCGTTTCGTGCGGTTCCGCGTGGGCCGCCACGAGTCGGCGTGGCGGGGCAACATGATGGCCATCGGCAACTCCTACGGCTTCGTGGAACCCCTGGAGTCCAGCGGCCTGCTGATGATCACGCAGGGCATCCTGGCCCTGGTCCGCGCGATGCCCGCCTCCTGGGCCGACCCGGTCGGCCGCGACGTGGTCAACTCCGTGCTGGGCATGAAATGGGATGAGATCCGCTGGTTCCTGTCGGTCCACTACCGCTTCAACACGCGGCTGGACACCCCGTTCTGGCGGGAGGCGCGCGAGCGCACCGACGTCTCCGGCCTCCAGCCGCTGCTCGACGTGTACGCCGCGGGCGCGCCGCTGCGCCTGCGCGACCGGCTGACCCAGCTGCACCTGAGCCTCACCGCGCCGACCTTCTACGGCCTGGAGGGCATCGACTGCGTGCTCCTCGGCCAGAAGGTGCCCACCCGGCTGCTGCGCTCGGCCGAGCCGATCGAGCGGTGGCGGGAACGCAAGGCCGCGGCCGACGTGCTGGTCCGCAAGGCGCTGCCGCAGGCGGAGGCGCTGGCCCTGTTCGACGCCGAGCCGCGGCTGCACGACGAGCTGGTGAAGGACCGGGACGGCTGGGTGGCACGCTCGGCCCCGACCCTGTGACCGCCGGGGGGACAGCGATGCCGCGCCAGATCGACTCCATCGCCGCAGGCCGCTTCCGGAACCTGATGAGCACGTTCCCGAGCGGCGTCGCGGTCGTGACCACCGTGGGGCGGCACGGAACGCCGTACGGCATGACGGTCTCGTCGCTGTGCAGCCTGTCGCTGAAGCCCGCGCTGCTGCTGGTCTCGCTGCGCCGCGGCAGCGAGACCCTGGCCGAGGTGGTGTGGCGCGGCGTGTTCGCGGTGAACCTGCTTCACCTCGGCGGCAGGGAGGCGGCGATCGTCTTCTCCTCGCCCGCACCCGCCCGCTTCGCGGCCGTCGGCTGGGACACCACCCCGATCTGGTCGCTGCCCGCGCTGCCCGAGCACGCGCACACCACGATGGAGTGCGCCGTGGACAACGTCGTGGCCGCCGGCGACCACACGCTGGTGATCGGCAAGGTGGCCGGCGCGACCGGGTGGCGCGAGGACGCCGTCCCGCTGCTGTACGGGCTCAGGCGCTACGAGGCATGGCCGGACGAGCCCGCCTTCCATGGTCTGGCCACGGCGGAGCGCGCGGAATAACGGCCGGTCAAGTGTCCGGTTCGGGCCTGGTTAATAACCTTTATCCCTTCCGTGAATTGCGCGGTATTCATGGCGCTACATCCTGTTCTCTTGACACTAAAGGGATGACATCGTTAGCTGTAGGGGTGAGTGTGATCACGGTCGCGCTTTCAATGCAATTACCGGTGGTACGTGCGAATAAGACGCTCGGTCTGGGCACAATCACGGTGAGAAGTTGAGCGCAGAAATGGGGCCTCTTCTAGGCCGACTCCACGTTTCCCCGGTCGTCGTCGACCTCCCTCCCACTGAGCACACCGTGTCCTGGCTGCCGGGCCCGCCCGGTTCGTCCGCCCCCGCCCCGGCGCCCTACGTCGTGCTCGCCGACCGGGCGGGAAGCTCCGAGTTCGCCGCGCTGCGCCACACCCTCTCCCGGCTCGGCGTGCCGAGCGTCCGCGTCGACGCGGGCGGCGTGGCGGCCCTCGCGCTCTCGGTCTCCGTCGGCGACGGCACCGTCACCGTGGACGGCCACCCCATCGCGCCGACCGTCGTCTGGGCCCGGCACCTGTCGCCCCGCGCCGCCCCCGGCGCGGCGGACCCGGCCGCGGGAATGCTCCGCGCCGACTCCTGGCGCGCCCTGATCGGCCAGCTCGGCGCCCTGGCGCCGTCGGTCCTGCCGGGCGGCGCCCCCGGGCGCCTCGAACAGCTCGCCGGAGCGGCACGGGCGGGGATCCGCATCCCCCGCACCGTCGTCACCACCGACCCAGGGCCGGCCGCCGCGGCGATGCCCGGCCCCGACGTCGTGGTGAAGGTCCTGGACGAGCACTTCGTGGAGACCGCGCCGGGCCTGCTCGTCGGGGTGTTCCCCGAGGTCGTGCCGCGCGCCGAGGCCGCGCGCTGGGCGCCGCTGGACTTCCCTGTCATCGTCCAGGAGCACGTGCGGCACGACGCGGAGTTGCGGGTCTTCCACCTCGCGGGCGCCGTGTACGCGTACGCGGTGGTCAAGAGCGCGCCGGACGCCCTGTGGCGCGACGCCACCGCCGTGGCCGTCACGCCGGTGCCCGTGCCGCCCCGGGCCGCCGAGGTGGTGCGCGGGCTGGCGGAGCTGTGGGGCCTCATTTATGGAGCGTTCGATTTACTGCTCGACGGTGAGGAGGTGGTGTTCCTGGAAGTCAACGTGGACGGCGACTGGCGCTGGTTCGAGTCGAAGGCCGGCGACCGCGCCGTGTCCCACGCGGCGGCGCGGATGGTCCGCGCCCTGCATCTGCGGGCGGCCGGGGACGTGATATCCCCGCCGCCGGTCGGGATCGTCGATTTCCTCACACTGGGCACCCCTAGTGGCCGGCAAGGTCGGTGACCCATGGCCACCGCGGCGAAGTGACATCGAGGGGGACGCATGAGTCACGGGGTCTCGTCTCGCCTGTGCTGTTCGATACTCGGGCCGCTCGAGGTCCGGGTCGACGATGTCAAGGCGGTCATCGGCGCACCCAAACAGCGCCTGTTGCTGGCCATATTGTTATGCCGCGTCAATATGGTGGTTCCTTCCGTTCAGCTCATCGACGCGTTGTGGGGCGATATTCCGCCGCGCACCGCCCGCAAGAATCTCCAGGTCTACGTCTCCGCGCTCCGCAAGATCGTCGGGGACCGCATCGATTTCCAGGGCTGGGGCTACAGTTTCCGCGCCGAGCGGGACGAGCTCGACCTGCTGCGATTCCAGGAGGCCGCGAAGAACGGGCGCGGCGCCATCCGCGGCGGTGACCCCGCCGTGGCCGCCGAGCTGCTCGCCGACGCGGTCGGCCTGTGGCGCGACCAGCCGCTGGCCGAGTTCTCGCACGTCCCGCTGGTGTCCCGGGAGGTCGGCCGGTTCACCGAGCTGTTCCTGTCGGTGTACGAGGACTGGGCCGAGCTGGAGATCGAGCTCGGCCGCCACGTGGAGGCGCTGGCCGGCCTGGACGTCCTCGCGGCGCGGTTCCCCACCCGCGAGCGCATCTCGGCGGCCCGGATGACCGCGCTGGCCCGCTGCGGCCGCACCTCCGAGGCGCTGTCCCATTTCGAGGGCCTGCGCAGGCACCTGGCCGCGGAGATGGGCATCGACCCGAGCCCGGTGCTCAGGACGCTGTACCAGGAGATCCTCCGCGGCACCTCCGCGCCGCGCAACGGCACCCCGGTGAAGCCGATCCAGGCCCCGGCCAACCAGCTGCCTCGCGACATCGGCGACTTCGTCGGCAGGGAGAAGGAGATGCGCCGCATCGCCGACGAGTCCTCGGCGGTCACCCTGATCACCGGCGACCTCGGCATCGGCAAGACCACGCTGGCCGTGCGCGTCGCGCACATGCTGGCCCCGACGTTCCCCGACGGCGCGGTCGTGCTCCCGCTGCGGCGCAGGGGCGGCGCCCCGCGGCCCATCGCCGACATCCAGCGGGAACTGCTCGAAGCCATCGGGCTGAACATCGCGGCGGTGCGCGACGAGGACGTGCTGTCGTCGGTGTGGCGGTCCTGGCTGGCCAAGCGGAAGGTCCTGCTCATCCTGGACGACGCCCCCGACGAGGCCAGCGTGCGCGCGCTGCTGCCCGGCACCTCGGAGAGCAAGGTGCTGGTGACCAGCCGCAGCAGGCTCAGCGGGCTGGAGTCGGTGACGCGGGTCGGCCTCGGGGAGCTGTCGGCCGACGAGGGCACCGAGTTCCTGCGCAGGATGATCGGCGCCCCGCGGGTGCTCGGGGACCTGCCCGCCGTCTCCGCGATCTTCGAGCGGTACGGGCTGTCGCCGCTGATCCTGCGCGTGCTCGGCGGCAGGTTCGCCGGGCTGCCGCACGTCCCGCTGGCCCGGCTGGCCGACCGCCTCGGGCGGGCCGAGAGCGTCCTGGACGAGTTCGTCGCCGGGGACCTGTCGCTGCGCGAACGGTTCGAGGAGGGCTACAACCGGCCCACGTGGACGCCCTGGGCCGCGTTCCGCACGCTCGGCGCGCTGGACGCGCCGCCGTTCAGCCACGACGATCTGGTCGACACGCTGGACGGCACCGGGATGCCGCCCGAGCGGGTCATCGAGTCGCTGCTGGAGGCGAACATCCTGTCGGTGCCGGACTACGAGGTGACCGCGCACACCATGCTCTACACGATGTCACCGCTCGCCCACCGGTTCGCGGTCGAGCTGCACCGGGTCACCGGCTGAGCCGTTCCGCGCGGGCTCCGGGTCCCCGGGCTCCGGGCCGCCGGCGTGCGTGGACGCGATGATGTCCAGGCTGCGCAGGCCGGGGCCCATCGCGGCGAGCACGACGTTCAGCGCGAGCAGCCCGCCGATGATGACCAGCGCGCCCGCGCCACCGACGTACTGCGCCAGCACGCCTCCGACCAGCGGCGCGAGCGGGGTCAGGCCCATGCTCGCCGTGCCGAAGAACGAGGTCAGCCGCCCCATCATCGCGTCGGGCACCAGCGCGGCGACCAGCACCTGCAGCGCCACGTTGAGCGCGGGGACCGCGACCATCGCCAGGAACAACGGGACCGCGGGCCAGTACGCCCCGAACGGCAGGGCCGTCGCGCACACCATCAGCGCGAAGAACCCCACCACCGCGAGCATCAGCCGTCCCGGCGGCAGCAGCGCGCCGATCCGCGCGGACACCATCGCGCCGAGCAGCCCGCCGAGCCCCATCCCGGCCAGCACGAGGCCGGTCACGGCCGAGTCGCCGCCGCCGGCCTCGATCATCACGATCACCGGCAGCAGCAGCGCGTTGGCCACCAGGTTGGACACCAGGGAGAACGCCAGCCCGGCACGCAGACCCCGCTGCCGCCACAACCAGCCGCCCGCCTCGGCGATGTCGGCCCGCATCCGGGTCTTCTGCCGTTGGTCCGTGGCCGTCTCCGGGTGCCTGGGCACCTTGGCGAGGATGACGCACACCATCGAGATCAGGTAGGTCAGCGCGTCCACCGCGAACGGCACCACCCGCCCGAGCGCGAACAGGACACCGCCGAGCGGCGGCCCGGCCAGCGACGCCGCGTGGCTGCGCGCCTCCTCCTGCGCGTACGCCGACGCGCGCTGCTCGGGGGCGACCACCGCGCGGATGGCGGCGGCGCGGGCGGGGTTGAAGAACGCGTCGGCCGTGCCGTTCGCCACGGCCACGACGACGATGTGCCAGATCGCCACCTGGTCGGTGAAGATCGCCAGGGTCAGCGCGGTCAGGCTGCCGAACCGCACCGCCTCGGAGACGATCAGGATGCGGCGGCGGTCCCACCGGTCCACCCACACGCCCGCGGGCAGCGAGACCAGCAGGTTGGTGGTGATCCGGAACGCGCTGATCAGACCGGCCACCGCCGGGGAGCCGGTGACGGCCAGGATCAGGAGCGGGAAGGCCAGCCAGGTCAGCGTCGTGCCCAGCTCCGAGGTCGCCGCGCCGATCCACAACGTCTGGAAGCGGAAGTTGCGGCGCAGCGGCGGTAGCTCGCTCATGTCGTCACCTTCGTCGGTGGGATGCCGTTCACTGAGGGTCGCCCGCCGTGCGGGCGCACGAGGAGATCGGTGAGACTCCGGTTGAGGATGTCGCCGCGCCAGCGCGGACGCCCCTGCACCAGGGTCATGCGGGGAAAGTGGCGGGCGACGGCGTCCAGCGCCACGGTGAGCTCCAGCCGGGCCAGCGGGGCGCCCGGGCAGTAGTGCGGGCCGAGACCGAACGTCATGTGCCGCCCGGCGCCCGCCCGGCACAGGTCCAGCCGGTCCGGGTCGGCGTGCCGCGCGGGGTCGCGGTTGGCGGCGGCGATGGACAGCAGCACGCGGGCGCCCGCCGGGATGACCGTGTCCCCGGCCGGGATGTCCTCGGTCGCGGTGCGCAGGGTGCCGAACGGTCCCGGGGGGTGGAATCGCAGCAGCTCGTCCGCCGCGGCCGGCAGGGCGACCCGGCCGGAGCGCAGCGCGGCGAGGGCCGCCGGGCGGGCCAGCAGCTCCACCAGGGACATGCCGATCGTCGCGGCGGTGGTCTCGTACGAGGCCAGCAGCAGCGAGGCTCCCAGTGAGACGATCTCCTGCTCGGTGACCTCGCCGCCGGGGTCCCACGAGCGCACGAGGCAGGAGAGCACGTCGTCCCCCGGCTCGGCGAGCCGTCGCCGCGTCTCCGCGTGGAAGAACGCGTCGAGCCGGTTCATGGCGTCGACGACGGCGCGGCGGTCGCGCACCGGATGGCGGAACACCGTGGCGATCCAGCCGTAAAGGTCGGGGCGCACCGCGCGGTCCAGCGCGAACAGCTCGCACATGACCTGGAAGGAGAAGGGATGCGCGAAGTCCGCCATCAGGTCGGCGACCGGACGCAGGGCGAGCGGCGCGAGCAACTCGTCCGCGACCGCCTCGACCGTCGGCCGGTAGGCCTCGACGCGCTGCGCGGTGAACCACGGCGTGGCCAGCCGCCGGATCCGGGTGTGGTGCGGCGGATCGTAGTTGACCAAGGTGATGTCCAGGGCCCGTTCCCGCGGCGCCGTGAGGTCCCGCCCGTCCTGGAGGGACAGCCGCGCGTCGGTGAACCCGGCCCGCACGCCGGCGTCGCTGGTGATCATCCACACGGGCCGCCCGCTGGGCGTGGTCACCCGCGCCACCGGGCACTCGGCGCGGTACGGGGCGAGCACGGAGTAGGGATCGTCGGCGAATCCCGGGCTGAACGGCGACGGCCGCGGTCCGGACGGTGTCACGGAGTTGGGATCGTCGGCGAGTCCCGGGCTTGAGGGTGTCGGCCGCGGTCCGGACGGTGTCACGGAGTTGGGATCGTCGGCGAGTCCCGGGCTTGAGGGTGTCGGCCGCGGTCCGGACGGTGTCACGGAGTTGGGATCGTCGGCGAGTCCCGGGCTTGAGGGTGTCGGCCGCGGTCCGGACGGTGTCATGGGGCGGCTCCCGAGGTGCCCGCCAGGGCGGGGGAGAGGGTCGACAGGACGAAGCCGGCGGCGGCCGCCGCGCCCCGCGTGGCGGCCAGGCGGGTGGCCAGGTCGCGGACCCGGTGCGGGGACTCGCCGGTGAGCGCCGAGGTGAGGGCCGCGGTGCCGTCGGCGGCTTCATCGGCGGGAAAGCGGACCGCGACGCCGGAGCGCACGCACGCCTCCGACAGCACCGGCTGCTCCGAGCCCGCCGGCGCCACCGCCAAGGGCCTGCCGTGGCGCAGCGCGGCGAGCACCGGGGAGCTGGTGCCGTTGGTCAGCACCATCCGCGCCGACGCGACCAGCGGGTCCATCCAGGGCACGCGGACCGTGACGATGTCCGCGCAGGGATGGGGCCGCGCGTCGGCGGAGCGGGCCAGCTCCACCACCGCCTGGTACGGGCCGCCGGTGAACGTCGCGTTCAGCCGCGGCCACATGCTGTCCCCGCCGAACGTCCGCCCGAGGTGCACGTACACGACCGGCTTGCCCGCACGGGCCAGCAGCCCGGCGACCCGGTCCAGCTCGGCCGGGTCGGCGCGCGGCTCCCAGACGCACGGCCCGACGTGGCGCACCCCGTCCGGCAGGACCGCGCCCGGGTACTCCAGCGCCGGGTCCCCGCGCAGCAGCAGCCCCGCCCCGATCAGCGGGCGGTCCTCCTGGCGGTCACGGCGCGGCGGCATTCCCGTCTGCTCGCGGGTGGCGCCGTAGTGGCGCAGCAGCTCCCGCAGCCGCCACCGCCGCGCCACGACGTGCTCCGGCTCACCCTCCCCGCCCTCGCGGTACGGCCACATGTGGGCGGCGAAGCCGAGCACGGTGGCCGGCAGGTCGAGCGCCTCGGCCGCCAGCAGCGCCCCGTGGCACAGCGGCGACGTCAGCAGCGCGCCGGCCCCGGTCTCCCCGGCGGCCCTGACCACCGCCTGGTACTGCTGCCGTCCCGTCCGCGTCCACATGCTCACGGAGAACGTGCCGGCCTCCGCGTAGGCGGTCGCGTCCAGCGGGGTCAGGCCCGCCTCGCGCACGACGCGCGCCGCGCCGGGCCGGGCGAGGACCGTCACGGTGTGGCCGCGCCCGCGCAGCTCGATCCCGACGGCCAGCGCGGGGTACAGGTAGCCGGGCTCGCCGAACGGGCACAGCAGGACGTTCATGCCGGCGTCGTGGTCACGTCGGGGTCGGCCGGGGCGGGGGCCCGGGGCAGGCCGAGGTACCGGGCCATGAAGGTGAAGACGTCGGCGTGCAGGGCGTTGATGCGGCTCGCGGCGCGGGCGCCGTGGCCGACGTCCCGCTCCAGCCGCAGCAGCACCGGGCCGGAGCCCGAGGACGCGTGCTGGAGCAGGGCGCACATCTTGCGCGAGTGGGCCGGGTCCACCCGCGTGTCGCCGTCGGCGACGGCGAACAGCACCGGCGGGTACCGCACGCCCTCCCGGACCCGGTGGTAGGGGGAATAGGCCCGCAGCACCGCGAAGCCCTCGGGGTCGGCCACGCTGCCGAACTCGGGCCGCCAGCTCGGCCCCATGCCGAGCCTCTCGTAGCCGAGCATGTCCAGCAGCGGCGCCAGGCAGACCACCGCGCCGTACTTCTCCGGATGCTGGGTCAGCGCGGCGCCGGCCAGCAGCCCGCCGTTGGACTCCCCGACGGCGCCGAGCATGCCGGGCGCCGTCCAGCCCTGCTCGACCAGGAAGCCGGCCGCGGCGTCGAAGTCGTCGAAGACGTTCTGCTTGCGCGGCCCGGTGCCCGCGCGGTGCCACTGCTCGCCCTCCTCGCCGCCGCCGCGCACGCAGGCGACGGCGAACACCCCGCCCGCCCGGACCCAGGCGAGCGCCTGCGGCATGTACCCGGGCGACATCGACACCCCGAAACCGCCGTACCCGGTCAGCACGGCGGGCCGCGGCCGGTCCGGCGTGCCCGCCGCGGACAGGACGAACATGCGCACGGGTGTGCCGTCCTTCGAGGGGAACGTCACGTGCGAGGTCTTCACCTCGCCGTCGTGCCCGGTTCCGGGCGGTCGCGTCCACGGCTCGGTCAGGCCGGTGAGGGCGTCGTGACGCAGGACCGTCGGCGGCGTGGTGTGGTCGCAGTAGACGAACCACGCCTCGTGGCCGGCCTCGGGCCGGGTGGTGAGCGGCCCGGCGGCGCCGCTGCCGGGCAGCCCCACGGTGCCGAGCTCGCGGCCGTCGGCCAGGTCGTGCACGGTGATCTCCGAGACCGCGTGCCGGCTCCACAGGACGAGCATGAGCGGGCGGTCCAGGCCGTCGCCGGTCAGCGGGGCGAAATCCTCCAGCACCGCGTCCGGCCGCTCGGGGATCAGCGTGCGCCAGGCCGCCGGCGCGGGGCCGGCGGCGGTCGCCACCACGACCCGGCCGCGCGGCGCGTCCCGGTCGGTGCGCAGCCACACCGGGTCGCCGGGCCCGGTGCCGGGGGCGATCTGCAGGACGGTGCGCGCCCCCGTGCCCTGCTGGACCGGGCGCAGGCGGGGCCGTTCCGGAGGGCCGTCGCGCAGGTCGGCGAGCCACAGGTCGTTGGCGGGGCTGGTGCCGGTGGTCGCCGAGACCTTGAGCCAGCGGCCGTCGGGGGTGACGCCGACGGTGTAGAACCGGGTCTTGTCCTGGCCCTCTCCGAAGATCAGCACGTCCTGCTCCGGGCCGGTTCCCACGTGGTGCAGGTACACCCGCCGGTGGTACCGCTCCTCGCCCGGGTTGAGCTCGGGGGCGAGCCGCCGCACGTAGTAGTACGACCGGCCGCCGGGCAGCCAGGCCACCGGCGTGCGCCGCACCCGGTCGATCGGGCCGTCCACCACGGCACCGGTGGCGACGTCCATCACGCGCAGCAGCGAGTCCTCGGTGCCGCCCGACGAGAGCTGGTACGCCAGCAGGTCGCCCTCCAGCGACGGCTGCCACGCCTCCAGCACCGTGCCGCCGCCCGGGTCCAGCGTGAGCGGGCTGATCAGCACACGCTCGTCCCCGCCTTCACGCACCAGCAGCTCGGCGTGCTCGGCGCCGGCCTCCAGGCGGTTGGCGAACACCCGGTCCCCGCGCAGCCGCGGCACCGAGCCCATCGGCAGCCGGCTCAGCTCGGTGAGCGTCGCGTGCCACGCGGGCAGCTCCGCCCACCCGGCGCGTTCGCGGGCGAACAGTTCCTGCTGGGCGGCCGTCCACGCCAGGGTCCGCGGGTCGCCGGCGTCCTCCAGCCAGCGGTAGGGGTCGCCGACGACCTCACCGTGGAACTCTTCGGCCGTGTCCAGACGCGGAGCGTCCGGGTAGCGCATGGTGTTCCTTTCCCGTCCCGAGGTTCCGGGGCTCACTTGCCGAGCCGCCCGGTGGCGCTCAGGTAGTCGAGCAGGGCCGCGTCCACGGTGTCCTGGAACCGGGTCAGCGCCGACAGGTCTTCGGCGTACTCGTAGAACTCCTCGCAGGAGATCCACTTGCCCTCGGTCCGCTCGCGCGGCAGGTAGCCGTCGCGGACCGTGCCGACCTGGTAGCCGGGCTTGCCGGCCGTCTCCCAGCAGCTGGACAGGGTGCCGTCGGCGTTCACCACCGCGCCGTACTTGCCGTCGGCGTACGAGCACGCCTGGCAGGGGTCGATCGTGCGGGGGCGCGGCACGCTGAATCCGAGCTCCAGCGCGCGGCGCTGCCACCGGATGAAGCTGGCGGCCATGTCGCCGGAGAACTCCAGGTCGTTGCCGTAGCCGATGCCCACGTCGCCGACGCGGGCGAAGTAGATCGCGCACCTGGACGGGTCCAGCGCGGCGCCGAGCCGCTCCACGAGGTCGTCGATGCCCTCGTGGTTGTGGTGCGAGACGTTGACCCGCAGGCCCCACCGCAGCGGGGTGGCCTCCGTCACCGCCGCCATGTTGCGCACGATGTCGTCGAACGTGCCGCCCCCGGTCCTGCGGACCCGGATGGCGTCGTGCTCGTCCCGGTCGCCGTCGAAGGTGACCTGGACGTCGCGCAGCCCGAGGTCGCTCAGCTGACGGGCCAGCGCGGGGGTGAGCAGGGTGCCGTTGGAGGTCATGCTCGCCCAGCACAGCCCGTAGTCCGCGGCGCGGGCGAGCAGCTCCCGGCAGCCCCGGGGGTTGAGCAGCGGCTCGCCGCCGAACAGCATCACCCCGAGGCCGGACATGCCGCCCTCGGCCATGCGCCGCGCGGCGAACTCCAGTACCGAGGTGATCGTGCCGGAGGTGAGGCGGGAGTAGCCGATCCGCGGCGGGCGGTTCGCGCCGCTGGTGTCCTGCTCGACGTTCTGGAAGCAGTACGCGCAGCCGAGGTTGCAGTTCGTGCTGGTCAGCACGGTGAGCGAGTACGTGCGATAGGCGGGGAGGTCGAACAGGCCCCGCTCGCGAAGGCTTCGCTCCGCGGCCGGCCGCAGGGTGAGATCGGGGGTGAGGTGTCCGTCCTTCAGTCTCGCGACCCCGCCGGGCCCGAGGAACCACCAGCCGTGCTCCCCTCGGAGCACGCGGGGACGGGCCTCCACGCCACGGTGACGGCCTCGGTTCATGGGACTCCTTCGCACTCGCACTACACGACGAGAGTTCCCGGTCTCCACCTGGGAGACCGGGAACACACGCGCTCGGTCAGCCGAGGTCCTTCGACTGGTGCACGCCGCACCAACCGGCGGGGGGAGGAAGGGGGCTCTCTTCGCTGTCGTCCTCGGAGTGGGCGACGACATCCGGGGCCTCGGCCTCTTCGGGCTCGATCTCAGGGTTGACGGCGTCGTTGGGCTCAGTCATGGCAGGCTCCTCGAGTATCCGGGGACGGTGCCGTTCATCGGCGATCCACACGCTAGGGAGGGCCAGTTTCGGCCCAGTATGGCGACGGCATGGCGCCGCCATACTGGCTACAAACCCGGGCTGACTAGCGTGCGGAGCACCAGCAGCCGAGAGCATCCGCGGCGGCGAGGATCCGGGAGGTAGCCGATGAACCCCAGCGAGGCTCGACCACGGCCGGAGTCGTTCGACGCGTTGACCACCCTGCGGGCCGCGGGGCACCCGATCGACCTGCTCAACGAGGGGCAACGGCAGGTTTTCGCCGACCTCAGCCGCCCCGAGGTCGACCTGCTCAACTCCATCAAGACCCGCCTGGACGCGGTGGCGGGGGAGGTCGAGGGCCAGGAGCTCAAGCTCGTATGAGCGACAGGGCCACGGGCCCGGCGCGCCGGCACGTCGTCGTGGTGTTCATCGATCTGGTCGGGTCGACCGAACTCGCCGAGCGGCTCGATCCCGAGCTTCTGCGGCACATCCTGGACCGTTATTACCGGGCCTGCACCACCGGAATAGCCGAGCACGGCGGGGTCGTGGAGAAGTTCATCGGCGACGCCATCATGGCCACCTTCGGCATCCCGGTCAGCAGCGAGGACGACGCGCTGCGCGCCGTCCGCGCCGCGCACGCCGCGGTCGAGGGGGTGCGGCGGCTGAGCGAGGAGCTCGCGCCCACGCACGGCATCCGGCTGGACGTGCACTGCGGCATCTCCGCCGGGGAGGCGATCGTCATCGTCACCCCCGGCTCGGACCTGCGGGTCATCGGGGACACCGTCAACACCGCGGCCCGGTTGCAGTCGGCCGCCGAGGGCGGCGAGATCCTGGTCGGCGACGAGGTGGCGCGCATGGTCCGCGCGCAGGCCACCCTCGATCCCGTGCCGCCGCTCACGCTGAAGGGCAAGAGCAGCCCGGTGCGGGCGTGGCGGCTGCTGTCGCTGGAGCCCTACGGTCGGCGGCCCGACGAGGACCAGATCCCGCTGGTGGGCCGCGAGGAGGAGATGGAGCAGCTGCGCCAGGCGTACCGCCGGGTCACCCAGGGCCGCCGGTGCTGCGTGGTGACGCTGCTCGGCGTGCCCGGCATCGGCAAGTCCCGGCTGGTGCGGGACTTCACCAACGCGCTGCCCGACGACGTGACCGTGCTCGGCGGCCGGTGCCTGTCCTACGGCGCGGGCATCACCTACCGGCCCATCGCCGAGATGCTCGAATCCCCGCAGGCCGGCTGGCCGTCCATCGGCCAGACGCTGGAACCGGCGAGCGTGCGGGCCCTGCGCGGCCTCACCGGCGCGTCCTCCGGCGCGGACGGCGAGGGCGCCGGGGTGGAGGAGATCTCCATGGCGGTGCGCTCGCTGTTCGAGGCGCGGGCCTCGGACCGCCCGGTGGTCGCGGTGTGGGAGGACCTGCACTGGGCCGAGCCGACCCTGCTGGACCTCATCGAGGAGCTCGCCACCTGGCTGCTCGACGTGTCGGTCCTGCTGGTGTGCGTGGCCAGGCCCGACCTGCTGGACGCCCGTCCCACCTGGGGCGGCGGCATGGCGTGCGCCACCTCCCTGGAGCTCGGGCCGCTGGACACCATGGAGATGGGGCACCTGGTCGCCGAGCTGTCCGCCGCCAGGACCGCCGAGGCCGAGGTGGTCGCGCACGGCGCCGACCCGCCCTGGCAGCGGGTCGCCGAGAGCTCCGACGGCAACCCGCTGTTCGCCGAGCTCATGCTGGAGATGCTGCTGGAGGAGGGGGAGGACGCGCCGCTGCCCCCCACCATCCAGGCGCTGCTCGGCGCCCGGCTGGACCGGCTCGGCGACGGCGAGCGCGACGTGCTGGAGCGGGCCGCGACCATCGGGCACACCTTCACCGCCGAGGAGATGCGGGCCCTGTTCCAGGACGCCCCCGCGGACCGGCCCCGGCTGGACGACCTGCTGCGCAGGCTGCTGCGCAACCGCATGATCCGGCGCGGCGAGCTGCCCGGGTCGTACCAGTTCACCCAGACGCTCACCCGGGATACCGTCTACGCCATGACCCGCAAGGAGCTGCGTGCCACCTGGCACCTCGCTCTCGCCGACCGTTTGTCGGAGCGGGCCGAGACCCCGAAGGCGTCGTTCGAGGAGTCCGCGCAGGGCGACCTGGCGCACCACCTGGAGACCGCCTGCCTGCTCAAGCGCGAGGTGCGGCCGGACGACCCGCTGCTGCCCGGCCTCACCGAGCGTGCCGCCCGCGCGCTGATCGGCGCGGGCACCCAGGCGCTGCACCGCAAGGACCTCCCCGCGGCGCTGGCCCTGCTGGAACGCGGGCGCGCGCTGCTGCCCGCGGGGAACGCCGAGCACCGGCCGCTGGCGGTGCGCATCTGCGACGCCGGGCTCGCCCGCGGCGACGGCGACCGGGCGTTCGCGGCGCTCGACATCGCCGAGCGCATGCTGCCGCAGGACCGGCGCAACCTGCTGACCTGCGCCATCCAGCGCGAGACGCTGTCGGTGCGCTTCGGCGTGCGGACCCCGGCGCTGGACCCGCTGCGCGACCTGCTGCTCGCCGACCCCGCCGACGACCTGAGCTGGTGCAGGTTCTACCAGCTGGAGGCGCTGGTGCACCTCGGCGACGGGCGGTTCGGCGGCGCGGAGGCGGCGCTGCGCGACGGCCTGGCCCGCGCGCGGTCCCTCGGCGACCGCTACGAGGAGAGCCGCCTGCTCAGCGGGCTGTGCGAGCTGGCGCAGTGGTCGTCCACACCTGTCGGGGACGGGCTCGCGCTGTGCGAGGGGCTGACCACGCGGTTCGGCGGGGACCGGGCGCTGCTGGTGCCCGTCCTGATCACCAAGGGCCGCCTGCTGGCCCTGTCCGGCGACATCGGCGCCGCGCGCGAGGCCCTCCAGGCCGCGGGACGGTACGCGGGCGACCTGCACCTCGAACTGGCCGCCACCGCGGTGGTGCAGGTCAGCGGGCTGGTGGAGTCGCTGGCCGGGGAGCACGAGGAGGCCGAGCGGCTGTTCCGGCAGGGCGCGGCGTCGCTGCGCGCCACCGGGCAGACCGGGCCCGCCACCACGCTGGAGATCTACGCCGCCCGTGAGCTGCTCCGCCGGGGCCTCGCCGCGGAGGCCGCGGCGGAGCTGGAGCGGCCGGAGGAGGACGCGGGACGGCTCCAGTCCCGGGGCGAGCTGACCCTGCTCGCGCTGCGCGCCCGGCTGGCGTCGCTCGCCGGCGACCACCGCGCGGCCGTCGGGCTCGCCGTCCAGGCCGAGGAACGGCTGGAGCGCACCGACGACCCATGCCTGCGCGGCGACGTGCTCCTGGAGATCGCCGACACCTACCGCGACGCCGGCCTCGGCGCCGAGTCGACGGCCGCCGCGGCCCGCGCGCTGCGCCACTACACCGACAAGGGCGCCGCCCTGTCCGCGGCGCGGGCCCGCGAGCGCCTCGCCGCCGGCGGCCCGGCGGCTTCCGGAGTCCCGGGGGCCGGGGGTGCCGCCGATTCCGCTGATTCCGCCGCAGGGGAGGCAGAACCGTGACGCAGTTGCCGTGGCGGCGCGAGCGCCGGGAACACTATCCCGGCATGCCCGCCTGGAGTCTCAGCACCTCGCGTGCGGCGCTGGAGGAGTTCCACGTCAGCCGCCAGGAGGAGATCACCCAGCAGTGGGCGTGGGGCGGGTCCGACGGGTCCGGCGTGCGGGTCTGCGTGCTGGACACCGGCGTCGAGGGCGCCCACCCCCGGGTCGGCGGGCTGGAGCGGTCACTGGTGGTCAGCCGTGACGAGGACGACCGGCTGACCGTCACCGACTGCGATCCGGTCGACCCCGCCGGGCACGGCACCGCGTGCGCCGGGATCATCAGGTCGCTCGCCCCCCAGGTGCTGCTGTCCTCGGTGCGGGTGCTGACCGACGGCAAGGCGGGCACCGGGGCGGCGCTGCTCGCCGGGCTCGGCTGGGCCATCGACCAGGGATACGACCTGATCAACCTCAGCCTCTCGACCACCCGCAGCGAGTTCCAGCCCGCGCTGCACGAGCTGGCCGACCGCGCGTACTTCCGGCGGTGCCTCATGGTGGCGTCGGCGCACAACATGCCCGTGCTCAGCTTCCCGTGGACGTTCTCCTCGGTCATCTCGGTCGCCAGCCACGACCAGGCGGACCCGATGACGTACTACTACAACCCCAACCCCCCGGCCGAGTTCTACGGGCGCGGCGTCCGGGTGCCGGTGGCCTGGCCGGGCGGCCGGGAGATCCACAGCACCGGGAACAGCTTCGCGGCGCCGCACATCACCGGCATCTGCGCCCTCATCCTCAGCAAGCACCCCTGGATGACGCCGTTCCAGCTCAAGTCGGTGCTCTACCTGGCGGCCAACAACGTCACCTCTCTCAACGGAGGCACCCATGTCCGTACATGACCCGATGCCTTCGGCGGGCACCGCGATCATCGAACGCCGTCTGCTGCTGTCCATCGTGGACGTGGCCAGGGCCGTGTTCGGCGCCGCCGCGTCGTCGATATTCCTGGTGGACGAGGAGACCGGGGAGCTGGTCTTCGAGGCGGTGTCGGGGGAGGGCGAGGAACACCTGATCGGCATGCGCTTCCCCCAGGGCACCGGCATCGCCGGCTGGGTCGCGGCCAGCGGCCAGCCCATGATCGCCGACGACCTGCGGGACGCCCCGTTCTCCAGGGACGCCGCCGAGTCCACCGGCTACGTCCCCGGCAGCATCATGGCCGCCCCCCTGTTCCGGCAGGAGGAGGTCATCGGCGTCCTGGAGGTCCTCGACCGCTCGGAGTCCTTCCGCGGCGAGCTCGCCGACGTCGACCTCCTCACCCTGGTCGCCGCGCAGGCGGCCTGCGGCCTGGAGCTGCTCCTGCGCCTCCGCCACGCCGACGCCGCCATGGCCCAAGCCGACGACGTCCACGTCCTCCTCCAGCGCATAGCCACCCGCGTCCCCCGGGGCACCCGCACCCCCCACCCCACCGCCCTGAAACTCCTCGCCGCCGCCGACGAGCTCCTCGGCTGACCCGTCAACGCTCCGGCACCGGATGGGCGGCGAGGTAGTCCTGAAGCTCACGGTGCCGGAACTGGTAGGCGACCCCGGCGACCCGCATCAGCCCGGCCCCGTGGGCCCAGTCCAGGAACCGGCCCAGCCGCCAGGGCAGCCACACCGCGTTCCACCGCCGCGCGCACAGCAACATCGCCACGTACCGCAGCCCGGCGAGCCCGAACGCGAGCCCGAACGCGACCGCGGTGGCGAGCCCGGCCACGACCACGACCGCGACCTCCAGGGCCAGCGCGGCGGCGACCTGGAGCCCGAGCGCGAGCGTGACCCCGGCCACGAGGTCGGTGCGCACCCCGTCCCGGGGATCCGCCGTGCCGCCCGCCCCCGAGGCCACGAGCCCGAACGCGAGCCCGAGCGCCAGCCCGGTCCCGAGCCCGCCCGCGAGGCCGAACGTGAGCGCGGTCCCGAGCCCGTCCGTGCGCCGGTCCGCGAGCGTGGCCACGAGCCCGGACGCGAGGCCGGCGGCCAGCCCGCTCGCGATGCCGATCGCCAGCCCGATCGCGAGCCGGACGGCGAGGGTGCGGCGGCCGGTGCGGCTCCGCAGCCGGCTCAGGTCGAACCGGCTGGGCTGGGGCCAGGTGATCCACCACGCCTGCCACATCAGGATGAGCACCCCCGCGATCGACAGCCCGGCGATGACGAACTGGGCAGGGGACAGGCCATCCGGGAACTGCGCCGGGACGGCCGCGCCGAGCACCGCTACGGCGGCGGCGGTGATCATGCGGGGGCGCAGGGTTCCGGCCAGTGGCCACAGCTCGTGGAGTACCAGGTCCGTCCCCGACAATGCGCGTCCGCCCAGGGCGCGGCCGGTGGCGGAGTTGGTGTCGAGGTAGCGGGCCAGCACCGCCAGCCAGCGGTGCACCCGGTCGGCGCCGGCCTCGCCCGGCGGTGTCCGGGACGCGACGGTGGCCGGGATGAACGAGGCCAGCAGATGGTCGCGTACGGCCTGGGCCGTGCCCAGGGCGGCGCCGGTCAGGTCGGCCGGGTCGCGGACGAACTCCCCGGTGGGGGTGCGTTGTTCGTGGACCACGGCCGCCAGGGTGAGCCGCCAGGGGGTGGACAGGCCTTCGGCGAGCGGCCCGGCCGGGGCGTGCCCGATGGCCCGCAGGACCGGTTCCCAGCGGCTGAGGTCGGTGACCCGTTCGGACAGGAAGGCGCGGGCCTGGCGGGAGGAGACCGGGGACAGTTCCACCCGGGCGGGGGAGCCGGCCCACACGCGGGCCCGTTCCAGCGCCTGGTAGTGGGTGCTGCGGCAGGTGAGCACCACGGCGGCCTTGGCGCGGCCGTCCTGGTAGGCGTTCAGCGCGCGCAGCGCCCGCCCCGCTCGTGAGTCGTAACCCGGCTCGTCCTCGGGGTCCATCTCGTCCAGGCCGTCGATCACCGGAGTCACCAGGCGCGCGTCCACCAGGGCCACGGCGGTGTCCCGCCTGAGGCGGTACACGCCTGTCAGGTGGCGCACCAGCCAGGCGTCCACCGCGCTGGCGGTGGTCACTGCGGTGTCCAGGGCGGTCGCGGAGATGCGCAGCGGGACCGCGTCCTGCTCGGCGCGGTCCTCGATCAGGCCGAGGATCAGCTCGACCGCCAGCACGGTCTTGCCGGCGCCCGGGGCTCCGGTGATGACCATGCGCCCCGGGGTCAGCTCCCGGTAGTAGTCGACCACCTGCCCGAGGCGGCCTCCGGCGCGGGCCCCGATCGTCGCGCGGGCGGGCGGCGTGTGGCAGGGGGCGGGCCGCAGCGTGAAGGTCACGTCGATGACGGTGTCGTCGCCGCCCAGCAGCTGGCGGCGGGCGGCGGTCTCGGCCCGCTTGACCGCGTGGGCCAGTTCGGCGGCGACCTCCAGCATCGAAGGCGCCGGTGGACGCAGCGCGCGGGCGGCCAGTACCAGCGACACCGCGGCGACCACCAGCGACACCACACCGATCAGCGCGCCCAGCGGGTCGACGTCGCCCGTCCGCAGCTCCGGCAGGAACCAGGGGACGACGACCGCGACCGTCGCCATCCCGGTCAGGGCGAGTACGCCCCATAACCACGCCTTCGCGCGCCCACTCCTCATAACTGTCGATGATGGCCCACCGTCCGCCGGCCGTGGAGCAGCCGGGAGTCGCCGGGTGTGCGGTGGTGGGCGTATTAGGTCTGCTTTAGCCCGGATGCGGAGGATGGGGCGAGGCGCGTGGGCGGGTGGCGGCGCGTTTTCACCGTTCACCGCACAGGCCGCCCGGAGGTGGCCCATGACCGACACCGCACCCGGCACCATGCCGGGCACCGCACCCGATACCGCGCCAGGCCCCGCACTCGGCACCGCACCCGAGTCCGCGGCGGCCTTCGACCCGCCGGAGCTGTTCGCCGAGCCGTTTCCGTGGCCGCGTACGGCCTTCGACCCGCCGGAGCTGTACGCGTGGCTGCGGGAGCGGCGGCCCGTCACCAAGGTGACCACGCGCAACGGGCAGGAGGCATGGCTCGTCACCCGGTACGACGACGTGCGGGCGGTGCTGGGGGATCGGCGGATCAGCTCGGACATCCGGCGGCCGGGGTACCCGAAGTTCGGGGTGTTCCCGCCGCGGGAGGAGGACCGGCCGTTCATCTGGATGGACCCGCCCGAGCACGCCGTGTTCCGGCGCCTGCTGGTGAAGAACTTCCTGGCCCGGCGGGTGGAGGCCTACCGCGACCGGCTCCAGGCCCTGGTGGACGGCGCGATCGACCGCATGACGGCCGGGGAGCGGCCGGCGGACCTGGTCCGGGCGCTGGCCCTGCCGGTGCCGTCCACGGTGCTCGCCTGGGTGCTCGGCGTGCGCGAGGAGGACCAGGGCTTCTTCAACACCGCGACCGAGCACCTGATGAACCGCGCCGACTTCACCGACCCGCACGCGCTGGAGCGGGCCATGAAGGCGGGCATGGAGCTGCGCGCGTACCTGGACCAGCTGATCACCGAGCGGGAGGCGGCGCCGGACCCCGGGGACGACATCCTCGGCCAGCTCGTCGCGGCGGCGCGCGAGGGGACGATCGGCCGCAACGACGTCGTCAACAGCGGCATGCTCATGATCATCGCTGGTCACGAGACCACCGCCAGCATGATCGCCACCGGCACCCTGGTGCTGCTGCGGAATCCCGGCCACGTCGCCGAGCTGCGCGCCGACCCCGGTCTGCTGCCCGGCGCCATCGAGGAGCTGCTGCGTTATCTGACCGTCGTCCACCTGGTCGTGCTGCGGGTGGCCACCGAGGACATCGAGATCGGCGGGCAGCTGATCAGGGCGGGCGAGGGCGTCATCCCGCTGAATTTCTCCGCCAATCGCGACGACGCCCATTACCCGGACGCCGATCGGTTCGATATCCACCGGCCGGCCAAGGACCACTTCGCCTTCGGTCACGGAATCCATCAATGCGTCGGGCAGTCCCTGGCGCGGCTGGAGCTGCGCGTGGTCTGGGAGACCCTGCTGCGGCGCATTCCCACCCTGGGGCTGGCAATCCCGGCGGAGGACGTTCCGGTCAAGCTCTTTTCACAGATCAGCGGGGTTTCCGTGCTGCCGGTCACTTGGTGAACCGCCGATCGCGCGAGGGCGGTGGGGGCGCACGCATATCCGGAGGGGTGCGCGTCGCGCCGATTCCCGGGATCGTGACCGTTTTGCGGCGTGCATCCCCTGTCGTGGCGCGAACGGCGTCCCGGTGCAGGTGATCAGCGGGCTTGCCGCGAGGCGGCGGGCGCGTCCGCGCGTCGGCACCGCGATTCCATACCGACCGGTCCGTATGCAGGAGTCGCTGTTAATATGATCCGTCCGGGCGTTTCCATTTTCCGAAGGAGTTGTCAGCTTGACTGTCCAGCCGCAGTCCCCGTCCGCGTCGACGCCGGTTCCGGTGGCCGGGCACGGTCACATCCAGCCGATGACGGTGTTCTATGACGACCTCGACGCGATGGGTCTCGTACACAACTGCCGTTATGCCGTTATTCTGGAACGCGCCCTCAGTGAATTCTGGACGGGCCGCGGTTTTTCCAACAAAAACGGGGCCAGTAATCCTGATTCGTTTCTCGTCGTGGCCGAGTTCTCCATCAAGTACAAGTTCCCCGTGCGCGGCGCCGGTCCCGTGAGCGTGCATTTCTGGGTCGAGCGGCTCGGCGACACCAGCGCCGTCTACGCCTTCCGCTTCGTGTCGGCCGACGGCGCCACGGTGCACGCCGAGGGCCGCCGTGTGCACATCCGCATGGATCCCGCCACGCTGCGTCCCACGTCCTGGACTCCTCCGGCCCGCGCCGTGCTGGAGGAGCTGCTGCTTCCCGGGTGATCCGGGGCGGCTTACCGCCGTGGGGCGGCGCTCACCGCGTCGCCCCGCGGCGCTCCGGCATGTCCGCCTTTCGAGACTGGTGCATTGTCGTGTTCATAGCGGAGAGCGCCAATATGCACGTTTCCGTCCGCAGCTGAATGATCTTTGTTGTGCTTCAGTACAACAGCCTGTGCTTGCGTCCATCCTGCTGTGGCGAAGTAGGACGCATTAGACCACAGATGCGGGTCGTTACTGTGGTATGACACAGCGAAAGCGAATTGCCTAACTTTGTGTCTGACACTTGCGTTTACTGCAATGGTTGGCTAGCGTCTGCCTTTATAGCAGGTAGCCCGAGGTGTCCAGAGTTCAGACCTGTGTTACGGCCCGCGAGATGTACAGGGGGATCATTACCGATGAGGCGGACTCACGTCTGAGTGAGCGCGGACACACGCCTCACCGGCCAGCCAAGATGCTTCACCTTGCCAACCTCCCGATTCGACGTCCTCCCTCAGCCCGAAACCGGGAATTGGCCTGACAATTAGGTCCGAAAAGTCGCGCCGATTTTTCCTTACTCGGCGCCCTGACCCCAACTCAGCGCACCTTGCCCACTCGCGGCGTGGTGTGGCCGCGGCGACGCCGCCCGTCGCCCGGCGCTGTGGAATCGGCCCGAGCCAGGAGTGAAGTGATGGGAGATGAGGGGTTGACAAGATCGCCGCGCTGGAGTGTTCCCACTGGGGCTTTTGGGGAGCCTCCGGTGCCGTCGGGGTGTCCGATGCGATTCTCAGGGGGAGAGTTGCGTGAGGTATGAAATCTTAGGTCCTCTCCGAATAGCCGACGGAGAGACCACCATGTTCATCAGCGCTCGCAAGATCGAGACCGTGCTGGCCATACTGCTCATCCGGGCCGGCCAGGTGGTCGCGCTGGACCAGCTCATCACCGAGATATGGGGAGAGGACCCGCCGCGCCGCGCCGCCGCGGGAATCCACGTCTACATCTCCCAGCTCCGCAAGTTCCTCAACCGCCCAGGCCCCTCCGGCAGCGTGATCGTCACCCGGCCGCCCGGATACGTCCTGCACATGCGCGACGACGAGATCGACGTCGACGCCTTCATGCGGCTGATGAACAAGGGCAGGATGCACGCCAGGGAACGGCGCCACCAGGAGGCCGCGGCCTGCTTCGAGAACGCGCTCGCCATGTGGCGCGGCCCGGCGGTCGGCGACCTGCGGGACGGCTGCACCATCATGGGCTTCGTCACGTGGCTGGAAGAGGCCCGGCTCGAATGCATCGAGATACTGATGAACTCCTACCTTGAGCTCGGCCACCACCGTGAGCTGGTGGGACGGCTGTACTCCCTGACCAGGGAGTATCCGCTCTACGAGGCGTTCTACCGCCACCTGATGCTCGCGCTGTACCGCTCCGAGCGGCAGGCCGAGGCGCTCGGGGTCTACCAGTCGGCGCGCAGGGTGCTCAACAACGAGCTCGGCCTCGAACCCTGCCGCGCCCTGCGCGACCTGCAGCGCGCCATCCTGACCGCGACCGACGACTTCGGAACCGACATCCGAGAAACCCCTATCAACCTCCTGCCGCGCGGCTGACCGTCCCGCGCCGGTCCGGCGCGCGGCAGCCTGCCGGGCGGACGGGAGATCGGTTCAGCGCGGCCAGGGACAACGTCCTTTGGAGACACACTCATCATGTACCGGCGTCTACTCCCACTCGCGGTGGCCACATTCGCGATCGGGACCGACAGCTTCGTGATCGCTGGCATCCTCCCCGAGGTCGCCCGGTCACTGGACGTCAGCGTGGGGTCGGCGGGACAACTCGTCACCGCCTACGCACTTACCTACGCGCTGCTCTCACCGGTCATCGCGGTCGTCACCGCGCGCTGGTCCCGCGAGCGGCTGCTGCTCACCGGGGTCGGCCTGTTCATCCTCGCCAACGTCGCGGCCGCCGTCGCCCCGACGTTCGGCCTCGTGCTGCTGTCCCGCGTGGTCGCGGGCATCGGCGGCGCCGCCGTCACCCCGGTCGCCCTGGCCGCCGGCGCGTCGCTGGTCCCGCCGGAGAAGCGCGGCACCGCTCTGTCCATCGTGGGCGGCGGCGTCGCGGTGTCGTCCGCGCTCGGGGTACCGCTCGGCGCCGCCATCGGCGGCTGGTCCGACTGGCGGGTCACCATGTGGTTCGTCGCCGCGCTCGGCCTGATCGCCGCCGTCGGCATCGGCGTCTTCCTGCGCGACCTGCCCGCGCCGTTCGCCCTGACCCTGCGCCAGCGCCTCTCCCCGCTCAAGGACAGCCGCGTCGCCCTGGTCCTCGCCACCACCATCGTGGTCTTCACCGGCAACTTCACCCTGAACGTCTACGTCAGCCAGGCCTTCGGCCGCGCCACCGGCGGCGAGGCCACCACCCTGGCCCTGCTGCTGTTCCTGTCCGGCCTCGCCGGCGTCGTCGGCAGCCTAGGCTCCGGCCCCCTCACCGACCGCTTCGGCAGCCGCCGCGTCTTCAACATCGCCGTAGGCGTCTCCATTTTAAACTTCGCCCTACTCCCCTGGACCAGCGCCAACCTGGGCTTGGCCATCGCCGCCGTCATCGTCTGGGGCGTCTTCGGCTGGTCCCAACTGGTCCCCCAGCAACACCGCCTGATCCTCATCTCCCCCCAGTCCGCCCCCCTGGCCATCTCCCTGAACAGCTCAGTCGTCTTCATCGGCGCCTCCCTCTCCGGTGTGGTAGGCGCCATAGCCCTAACCTTGATCGACGCCCGCTACCTAGGCTTCGTAGGCGCCGCCTTCTTCGCCGTAGGCCTAGCAATAGCCCAAATAGCCGACGCCGCCATAACCCGCCACACCACCCCCGCCCAACCCCCCGCCACCGCAACCCCCGAACCCTCAACCGGCTGACCCCCCACCCCGGACGCACCCCTCACAAGGGGTGACCCGATGTGTGTGGGCGCCGGTGGGAATGGTCCTCGCGGTGGTCGCGCTTCGCGCGCAAGCCGCGAGGGCTGTTCTCATGCGGGGGGCACCCCCGCACCCCCGGCCCTGCCGGGCTCATCGTGCCCCACCGCCCACCCTTTCGGCAGTTCCACCTGGCTTCGGAGTTCCACCACCTCGGACAGAGCCAGACCTTCCGCCACGCGGAAGCCGGGGTCCAGGTCGTCATGTGAGGCCCTTTCCCGGCGCCGCGTCGGCGAGAAGGTGTACGGCGAATTCGGCGCCGCCGTACGGTGGGTGACCCGATGTGCGTGAGCGCCGTAGAAATGGTCCTCGCGGTGGTCGCCCTTCGCGCGGAAGCCGCGAGGGCTGTTCCCATGCGGGGGCACCTCGCACCCCCGCACCCCCGGCCTTGTCGGCCTCATCGTGCCCCACCGCCCACCCTTTCGGCAGTTCCACCTGGCTTCGGAGTTCCACCACCTCGGACAGAGCCAGACCTTCCGCCACGCGGAAGCCGGGGTCCAGGTCGTCATGTGAGGCCCTTTCCCGGCGCCGCGTCGGCGAGAAGGTGTACGGCGAATTCGGCGCCGCCGTACGGTGGGTGACCCGATGTGTGTGGGCGCCGGTGGAAATGGTCCTCGCGGTGGTCGCGCTTCGCGCGCAAGCCGCGAGGGCTGTTCTCATGCGGGGGGCACCCCCGCACCCCCGGCCCTGCCGGCCTCATCGTGCCCCACCGGCCACCCCTTCGGCAGTTCCACCAGGTGCGGGCATTCCACCACCTCGAACAGAGCCAGACCTTCCCCCACGCGGAAGCCGGGGACCACGCCCTCACTCAGGAACTCTTTCCCGGCGCCGGGCCGGCGAGAAGATGTGCGGCGGGCTCGGGGTCCTTGTACGGCGGTTGGCCTCCCTCCTTTTCCGTTACCCGTGGGGGTGCGTGTGACCGTGCGCCTCCCCGGGCGGGGGTCCGCCCCGGGGCGTCGTCGTGGGCGTCGTTGTGGGGGGCGCCGTGGCGGTGGGATGTTGTGCGGCGGGCTCGGGGTCCTTGTACGGCGGTTGGCCTTCCCCTTTTTCCGTTACCCGTGGGGGTGCGTGTGACCGTGCGCCTCCCCGGGCGGGGGTCCGCCCCGGGGCGTCGTCGTGGGCGTCGTTGTGGGGGGCGCCGTTGGCGGTGGGATGTTGTGTGGCGAACTCGGCGCCCTCGTACGGCGGTTGGCCTTCCCTCTTTGCCGTTGTCCGTGGGGGTTGCGCCTCCCCGGACGGGGGTTCGCCCCGGACGAGTCCGTGGGGCGCCGTAGTGGCGGGATGTCGTACGGCGGATTCGGTGTCGTCGTGGGGTGGGTGGCCTCGATGTGTTGTGGGTGGCGGTGGAGATGGTTCTCGCGGTTGGCGTGCTTTGTGTGGAAGCCGCGAGGGGGTGTTTTCAGGCGGGGGGCGTTTCTGCACTCCCGGGTCTGCCGGGCTCGTCGTTCTTCGGTGTGGGGGGTGTTGGTGGGGGGGTGTCGCGTCGTAGGGCGGTGTCGGCGGCGTCGGACAGGATTCCGCCGACGCGGTCGAGGAGGAGTTTGGAGTGGCGGCGGCGTCGGATGATGGCGGTTATGGCCAGCCAGGGCAGGGTGCAGGCGGCGGTTATGGCGGCGCATAGCGGGAGCGACAGGGGGGTCAGGTAGGCCAGGGCCAGGAAGATCAGAGGGATTAGGACGAGGCTGTCGAGCACGGGGTGGGCCTTCGACCATGATCTGACCTGCACGGAGAACAGCGGAACCAGCGCCAGCGTCCCGTATACGACGGCCGCGAGGACGCCGACCGCCAGGCTGTGCTTCTCGGTCAGCGCGACGGCCAGGTAGGCGCCGACCGGTAGCAGCAGCAGAGCGAACCATCTGGGTGGCGTACGCCGGCCACGCGCGAGCCGCGCGCCCGGTGGGGGGTGTTCGGACGTGCTCATGGGTGCCTCCTCTGGCGTGCCCGGTGAAGCGGCGGCGCACCGCGTCACCTGCACCCTCAGTGGAAGGCACACCGCTTGCAGGCCACTTCCAGCCCCCTAACAGCGGAACGGGTCGCGCGCGTAAACCGTCGCCGGCCGCCGCCCGGGGCCGCGGGAACCACATCAGCCACGGCCGCAGCAGGGGATCGCTCACCTGTTTGTTCGCTCACGTCGGCCGGGCGACGATGCCAATGCATTTAGCTGGTGGCGCGCGGAATGAACCGTCCACGAGGCGGTGGAGCCAGGACGGTGCGGAGGGCGGGAGGATCTACGGGGTGCCGGTGCGTGCGGCGCGGCGGCGGTCGGTGAGGCGGCGGGCCTTGGCTGTGGTGCCGCAGTCGGCCATGCGGCACCAGCGGCGGGAGCCGTTGCGGCTGTGGTCGAGGAACAGCCAGCCGCAGCCGCCTTCGGGGACGGGGCAGCGGTGCACCCGGGTCAGGTCGGCCGTCCGGAGTACGTCCAGTGCGGTCTCGGCGATCCGGTCGGGTATCAGCATGGCCGGCACCGTGCCGTAGGTGAGCCGTACCTGTGGCGGGTCGCCTCTGTCGAGCACCAGCGTCGCCCGGGTGGCCGCGGCCGACCACCGTTCGTGCAGCCCGACCAGCGCGGCACCGGCCGCGATCGGGTCGTTCCCGCCCGGGTCGTCCGCCGACCCGCCGCCGGCGGGCCGGATCGCCGCGAGCATCACCAGGTACAGCCCCTCGCGGATGTCCCGGACGGCGGCCAGTCCCGCGTGTGCCGTCGCGGGATCGTCGCGCCATGCCTGGCCGGCCCGGCCGGCCTCCGCGTCGCTGATCAGGCCCACCCTGACCGCCCAGCGCAGGAGTGCGGAGGTGTCGGACAGGAAGTCGTGGGGCGGCGGCTCGGCATCGGGCGGCGCCCCTCGTTCGAGCGTGTTGACCAGATCGAGTGCGGGGTGCCCGCCGACCAGCGGCACTTGGCTCACATCGAGTGGCATACCACCGATGCTACCATCGAAACTTCCGACGGGGGTAGCCGGTCGCTGGCCGTTGAGCATCGGGGTCACGTGACTCTGGCGTCCTCGGGCAAGAGCTCGCCACCGGTCGTCGTTGCGGCCTTCCGCCGGCTGGAGAGGAGCGGTTCGGCCAGCACGATGGCGAACCCTGCCAGGCTGAGCAGCGCCCCGACGAGCGCCGTGCTGCGCACTCCGGGACCCGGCAGCAGCACGCTACCGGCGAACGCGCCCGCCATGATGCCCATGTTGAACGCCGCGGAGGTAGCGGCGCTCGCCATGACCGACTGGCCCGGCGCGTACACGAGCACCCGCGAGCCGAGGACGGCGGTCAGGCCCGCCAGCGTGAAGCCGGACAGGGAGATCGCGATGACGGTCGCGACCTGGGAGGCGCCGAACGCGTACTGCCCGGCGAGCGCCAGCACCTGCAGGCCGATGAGCCCCGTCATGGTGAGCCAGCCGTGGCGGTCGACGAGGTAGCCGGCCGCGAACACACCGGCCAGGCCCGCGATCCCGCGTACCAGCAGGAGCGGGCCGATCGACGACTCGGGGAAGCCGCTGACGCCGGTCAGGAACGGGCTGACGTAGGTGAACGCCGTGAACGCGCCGGTGACCGCTATCGCCGTGGTGGCCACGATCGACAGATACCGGCCGCGGTCGGGCGCGCTGCCCCTGTCGGCCGCGCCCCGCCCGGCCGGTGTGCCGGGCAGCACGGCCGCCACCGTGACGAGTACGAGCAGGCCCAGGCCGCTGAGCGCGAGGAACGCCACCCGCCAGCCGGTCTGCTGGCCGAGCCACGTACCCGCCGGGATGCCGGCCAGCGCGGCGCTGGAGGCGCCGGCGTACAGGATCGACAGGGCCCGGCCGCGCACCTCGGGCCGGAACAGGCCGGCGGCGACCGGTGTCACGACGGCCCAGAACAGCGCCTGGCTCAGCGCGGTCACCATCCGGGCACCCATGAGCAGCCAGTAGTTCCCCGCCACGGCCGACAGGCAGGTCGCCACGACGAACACGCCTAACAGGACGCACAGCAGCCGCCGTCGGGGCATCCGGCTGGTCAGCCGCGTGAGCGGCAGGGACACCACCACGACGACCAGGGCGTACCCGGTGACCAGCAGCCCGACCGCTGACGCGCTGGTACCGAGATCCTTCGCGATCAAGGGGAGCAGGCCGATCGGCAGCGACTCGGTCGTGACGTAGGTGAACACCGCCAGCGTCAGGGCGATCAGAGCGACGATGGCCGACTTGTTCCCGAACCGTTCCCGCATGCTGTCTCCTCGGTCGGATCACCAAAATTCTGGGTGACGGAGGTAGCTCCGCTACGTCCGCCTCGAAAGCTTCCCCTGATGAACATGAAACGTAGACGTATACGAGCTACCAGTCAATGGCGTTTAGACGGTACGCTGATCGTCAGGCGAGCGGCAACTGAGGAGGGCCGTACGGGCGCACCCGCCCTCCCGTGCCCCTGTCCGGGAGTCGGAGATGTCACAAGCGGGGTTCCTGTCTGGTCTGTGAGGTGCAGGTAATGCTCGATCAAGGAGTGGACGATGAACCTCGCGTTGTGGATCGCCGCCGGACTGCTGGCCGCGGTGGCCCTGACCGGCGGCGTCACCAAGACGTTCGTGCCCAAGGAGAAACTTGCGGCGGCGCATGGCGGGGGATGGACCGGAGACGCCGGCGTCGGCTTCGTCAAGACCCTCGGCGTTCTCGAACTCCTGGCCGCGGTGGGCCTGATCCTGCCCGCCGCGCTCGGCGTCGCCCCGGTTCTGGTGCCGGTGACCGCCGTCTGCTGGGTTCTGCTGATGGCCGGTGCGATGATCACCCACGGCCGGCGCGGCGAATTCGCGTTCGTGCTGCTGAACCTGGCCTATCTCGCACTCGCGGCGTTCATCGTGTGGGGCCGCTTCGGCCCCGAGTCCTTCACCGGCTGACCGGCGGCACCACACGGTGTCCGTTCCACCCGCGTTCGAGGTCAACGGCCGCCGGGCGCGATCGTCCGCGACCGCCACGGCGCGGTGTAATGGAGGCCGGGACGGGGCCGTCCGTGTGGCGGGGAAGGAGCCGATGATGAGCGTCGGGCCGGGTGAGGTGGCCGTGGGGACTGTCGTGGAGTGGAAGGACGACGAAGGGTGGGGCGTCCTCCGGTCCGCCGACGTCTCCGGTGACGTCTTCGCGCACTTCTCCGCGATCGTGGGGGTCGAGGGCTACCGATCCCTCGTGCCGGGGCAGCGTGTCCGGTTCACCTGGGAGCGGGGGCGGCAGGACGGATTCGACTTCCGGGCGATCGAGGTCTTCGGTGGAGACGACCTCACGCCGGGCCCGCCGGGTGCGGCCGGCGAGCGTGACAGGGATGGCGCGTACAGCAGCAGTCTGCGGATCGACTTCGATCCCGGGACGGATTAGCTGGGATCAGCGGGGTCGCTGGGTGTCCGCCGCCCGGGCAGGCAGGTGCCAGCGGCACCAGACCGTCTTGCCCCGGCCGTCGGGAAGCGGGGTGACGCCGGTGTCGTCGGCGAGGGCGTCGACGATGATCAGGCCGCGGCCGTGGACGGCCTCGACGTCGAGGTCCAGATGGCGCGGCGGCTCCGCGCCGCGATCGGTGACACGGACGCACAGGGCGCCGGCGCCGAGCCACAGGGACAGCCTGACCGGAGGCTCGCCGTAGGTGAGCGCGTTGGCGAGCAGCTCGCCCACGACGAGGACCACGTCGTCGGCGGCGACGGGCGCCGCCCAGGCGGTGAGGGTCTCTCGCACCATGGCGCGGGTCTTGCCGACCATCGACAGGTCGTCGGTCAGGTCCCAGCAGACGGCGCGCGAACCGCCGTCCTGCGTCTCCTGCATCGGTGCTCCGTGGGGTGTCGGGTGGCTCATGGCTCCACGCGGGCTCGGTATGGTCCAACCGCCGCGCCGCGGCCTTCTGGACCACATCCCACAGTCGAGAGGGAACCGGCATAACGGCCGTGCCTGGCCGGTGCCGCCCTCGGACGCGTACCTGGAAGGCCGTGTCCTGGTTCATTCCGCCATCTCCTCACGCGGGCGCTCGCCTCGTGGAATTCGTGCGCGTGACAGCTTGTCGACGTGCCCGGTGCGGCTTACCGGCTGGTGACAAAACACTGTCGAGTGAATGCGTCTATCACCCACCAGAGATACGACCTTCCAACTCGATGTTCAATTGCATCCCCTTATCCGGACATGTCTAGCAAATCTCTCGACGGCCATCGCGCGGCACAGGTGAATGGAGTGGGACGGAATCCGGCGAGGCTCTTCGGTTTCGTGATTCCCTGCACAGCGTGCCCGTAGAGGACTACCTTCTGCATCAGGAAGCCGGGCACACCCCTGTGACACTTTCGTGCCGCCATCTGTGCCATTTCCGTGTCATCCCGGTGCCCGCGAGTTCCCTTGCTGTCGGAGGGAGTTGAAATGTCCGTACGCTCATCCCATGACCCATCCGTCAGGTCGCTCGCAGTTTTCGGCGCGGAACTTCGCGAATGCCGCAGGCGGGCGAACGTCACCCAGGAACGGCTGGCCGAGATCACGCAGTTCAGTCGCAGCATGCTGGCCTTCGTCGAGCGGGGGGAACGCACTCCCACTCGCGACCTGGCACAACGATGCGACGACGCACTGAGCGCAGGCGGAGACCTCGTCCGCCTGTGGACCCGGCTGACCCGCGACGCCAGTCCTCGATGGTTTCGCGGGTGGCTGGAAATCGAACAGGAGGCGCACACGCTGCACACCTGGGAACCATTGGTGGTTCCGGGTCTGCTCCAGACCGAAGACTACGCGCGGACGATCATCCGCGGAGAAGCTGGTATAACCGCCGCTCAAGTCGAGAAAGCCGTATTTGCCCGTATGGAGCGGCAGCGGATTTTTGCTCGTGAGGCTCCGCCCATGCTCTGGGCAGTGATAGACGAGGGTGTGCTTAATCGGCCGGTCGGCGGAAATGACGTCATGCGAGACCAGGTCCGTCGGCTTCTTGAAGCCGTCGAGACTCCCTATATCGGCATTCAGGTCGTCCCCACGGCTCTTGGGGTCACCACAGGCTTACTGGGTGGATTTGTCATCGCGCAGACACCGGACAGTCCGGATACCGTGTACATCGAATCCGCGACTCACGGGCAGGTGTCGAACCGTCCAGGAGACGTCAAGGTGATTCAGAGCAGCTATGACACTGTGCGAGCTGAGGCCCAGCCCCAGCCTGGTTCGATCGAGTTGATCAGGGAGGCGGAGAAACGATGGACCTGAACGACGAGCTGGAGAGAGCGGCCTGGCGCAAGGCCACCAAGAGCGGGCCTAACCAGGGAAACTGCCTTGAGGTGGCTCCGCTCTCTGGAGGGCGGGTCGGGTTGCGGGACACCGAGGCTCCCGAGAAGGCGCCGTTCGTGGTGAGCGCGAGTGTGTGGGACGCCTTCGTCGACGGTGCCAAGAAGGGTGAGTTCGACTTCTGACCGCTCCGGCGGCACGAGGAAGGCCCGTGGCGACAGCCACGGGCCTTCCTGTCAGAGGTGCTATGCCGCGGCGGGACGGTTGCGGGACAGGTCTGTGCCTTCGCCGGCTTTCTCAGGAGATCAAACCGGCGGGGTACGGCTGGTGCCGGGGCGGTGCTCTGTGAGGAGCTTCTGCCAGGACTGGATGGACTGCTTGTACGGCTCGGGCATGGGAAGCGCCGGCACGTCGGCGTAGTCGAAGAGACCGAGTCTCTTGTGTTCGTTCGAGCTGCGCACCTGTTCGTCGCCGGTGTAGGTGGTTCCGTAGCTGACGATGAACGTATGCCGGAGCCGGGTGATCTCGTAGACCCATGTGTCGATGATCCCCTCGACGGTCACGGTGAGGTTCAGCTCCTCGAACACCTCACGGCAGACGCACACCTCCGGTGTCTCCCCGAGTTCGAGCTTCCCGCCGGGGAGTTCCCACTCGTCACGCTCGTTCATGAGCAGCGGGATCCTCCCGCCCAAGTCGATGACCAGCTTCACCGAGACCGGGAGCTGATACTCGAAATAGCCCAGGTTTCGCTCGACGAGGTATTCGGGCATCCCGTCGGCGCGGAGGCGGTCAGGGCCGTCCATGTTCATCTCCTGTTCCCACTGCCTAAGAGGACGGCCGCCACGTCGTCGGCGCTCTTGAATCTGTCGCCCGTCGCGTCGGCCGGATGTGTCTCATGTCGCCGGATCAGGGACGTGACGCTGTCGAGGCCCTTCTGACGGGCATGCAGGCCGAGGCTCTGCCAGTCCGCGAAAATCCGATAGTCGGTGACGGCCCGGGCGAATCCATCGGTGCACAAGAGAACGGTCTCCGCCTGTCGTGACGAAACAGTTTGCCGATGGATGTGGAAGATCCCCGCGGGGTGGGCGGAGAAGACCGACTCCTCATGAACGCCCTTGATGTACTCCAGGCGCCTTGCGAACATGTCGGCCACGATCTGGTCCCTGGTCTGCCGGGCCGTCCTCGACCGCCGGACTGCTTGTGCCTCACGTCGATCGAAGAAATCCGTGCTGACCTCGCATGTGAGGCGATCTCCCGCGAAAGCGACCAGGAGGGCGTCACCGACCCGGCCGAGGTCCACGGAGTCGTCGTCGAAGGCGGCCAGGCCGACCGAGCAGCAGGGGTGGTTGCGAAGGTCGTCAGTGGCGACGGAGGCCAATTCGTCGCGGACCGTCTTGCCCAGGCGATCGAAGATCTCGGTCACGTCGGTGACCTCGGCGAGCGCGCCGAGGTCACGGAGGCTCCGGTCGACCACATCCACCAACCACTGGACATTGGAGCCGCCCGGAAGGGTTCTTTCGCCGGTGAAGTCGGTCGCGCCGTCGACGACCCACGCGAGGTTGCCCGACGAGCCCACCCTGTCCTCGCTGGGCTTCGCGGGGGAGCCGGGACTCTCAGTGATGTCGAGGACCTTCACCGTGATTTCACCGTCCGAAGATGTGTGGGATCAGAATCAGGGCCAGGCCCACGGCGAACGCGGTCAGCACGCGCCACAGTGAGCGAGACGCCATCAGCGAGAACGCCGAGAACACGATGACGACCGCTCCGGCCATCACCTCGATGAGGACGATGCCGTTGGAGAGCTCGCTCTGACTCGCGATGTTCGCCCCGGCCGCGATGAGGGCGACCACGGCGGCGAGCAGGCCCAGGAGCTGAAGCTGCTGGTTCTTGAACTCCGTCAGCTCTCGCTTGTTGTTCTCTTGCATCTCGTGCCAGCGTGCCTGCTGCTCGACCAGATCGATGCGCATCCGCGTGGTCTGGTACTGCATCAGACGGCGGTGGTAGTCGCGATTTCCGCGTGGCTCCAGCTCTATCGCGCGGGTTAGCGATATGCGTGCGGAGTCGAACTCATGTCGAAGGGTAAGAATGCGCGCCTTTGTCTCGTGATAATGTGATATCCGCCCGTTGGTCGAGGTTATTGCCGTGTCCACGCAACGCTCGGCTTCTTCGATCTCACTGATCGTCGGAGGTTCCGCTCTTCGCTCAAGATATTCTGCCATGAAAGCGGCCACCTGATGGACGACACCCGCGACATCCGGCATGTCGGCCGCTGCTCGGCGCGAATATTCGACGGCCTTTCGGAGGCTTGCTACATCTCCTCGGTTACGCTCGACTATGGCGAGGAATGTGGGGAAATAGGGTTCTTTTTCAAACCGCTGGGCATGGCGTACGACCGTGTGCTCGTACTCGCTGTGGCGTTCCTCTCTGCGCAGACGGAGCAGTAATCCGTACAACGCGCAGAACCGGATGGAATGGTCGAGTCGCGGTATTTGCAGAACGCCCCGCAGGGTTTCCTCCGGGTCGGGGATCCACTCGATGACATCGCGGATGGCCTGCGGAAACGCCGAGGACTTCTGCTCGGGCAGCGTTTCCAGCCGCTGGATCACCTGGGCGTATCGTCTCGACTCGCGCAATCTCAGCCCCTGATCTCGCCGGAGTGGTGCTCTACGGGTAGGTGGAAGCCTTCGTTCAGGTAGGCGTAGTCCGATGACCGGGCGACGGTGGCCAGTACGCGCACCGCTCGACGATCACCGATGAAGGAGCGACGCCCGTGCAGCACTCGGAGGTTGTGGATCAGATACCCCTGGCCTCCGGCGAAGGTGTGATCGACGGGTGCCGGTAGTCTGCGTAGCAGGTTCAGCAGGGGTCTCGCCCGGACCGTCGCGGCGTGGGGGCGTGCCAGGGCGTCGCTTCGGTATCGGATGCGCCAGAGAGTGGAGTCGCGGGCGACCTTGATGACGGGGGGCCAAGGACGGCCCGGGACTAGAAGGACAACGTTGTCGGCGTGGGCGAGCAGTCGCTTCTTGCTGGCCTCCTTGATGACGCGGCCGCCGTCCAGAAGGAGGGATTCGCCACCCTTGCGGGCCTGTGTCGTATAAAGGCAGCCCACTATGGTGGGTTGCGTCGTGACATGGGCGCGATCAGTGTGTAGCGGTAAAGATCGGCACGTGAAGCCTTTGCCGTTCTCGCCCTCACGGGAAGGGGTGGGCTCGATGAAGGTGATACCGGGGCTACTTTCGTGCGGATGCCGATACGGCTCGGTCCAATCGAGCAAAAAGGACCTTACCTCATCGATCGTGGCTTGATCGATGAAAACGACGCCACGTGTGACCAGTCCCTCTTTCGCCTTCGCTGTGCTGAGTCGTCGCCCGGTGGGCGTCAACAGTCTCATGCCGCAACCTTCGCCATGGGAGAGCGTCTGATGAGAGGGGCGCAGGTCAAGTAGAACCCACATCCCGAGGTTTCTCCATGGCGAGGAGGTGATAAGGAGTCCATCGCAGAAATCATGCGCTCCGGCGGTTCGCCGGTAGGGCTATGCGCAGGTGTTCCGGGATTTCACGCTCATGCCGGGCACCGGGAAGGCGTGATCGTGGTCCAACGGCCGTCGCGCACGTCCGGATCTCCAGTGCAGTGGGGCTGCTGCGTGGTTCCGGGCCAGAATTGGTGGCGGGTGGACCAGGCCGTCAGCGCTCCGATAACGGGCCGCTCACAATAGGGCGGCCTGCCGGAAATGATGTTTTTCGTCTAGCGCCTCACCGAAGGGCCGGCCTGTTGTTCAGTCGAGGGCTTGTCGGGAGGAGCGCCGAGGTTCAGGGCGGTGTGGAGGTAGGGGACGAGGGTGGTGGGGGTGGGGTGTTCGAAGATGATTTTCAGGGGGAGGGGGAGGCCGGTGGCGGTGCGGAGGAGGTTGTTCAGGTGGAGGGCGGTCAGGGAGGTGAAGCCTATGTCGAAGAAGCCTGCGGTCGGGTCGATGGTTTGGGGGGACTCGTGGCCTAGGGCGGCGGCGGCCTGGGTCATCACGAGGTCGAGAAGGATGGCGTTCCGTTCGGACGGTGCGGCGTCGGTGAGACGGCGGCGCAGTTTCGCCGCGCCGTCGCCGGCGGGGCCGGTGGCCGTGGGGCCGTAGTCGTCGATGAACGACCGGGCCTCGGGGAGGTCGCGCGCCAGTGCCGTGCGCACCGGCGCGAACAGTGCCCAGTCGACGTCGGCCACGACCACGGCCGTCTCCGGACGGTTGAGCGCCGCGCCGACGATCGCCGGACGGGGCGGGATCGCCCGCAGGCCGTGCGGTACCGAGGTGACCGCGTCAGGGCGGGTCCACGCCACCGAAACACCCGCCAGCCCCGTGGCCCGGCGCCGTGCCGCCAGCGCGTTCAGCGACGCCGTCACCGGTGAGTCCAGCGCTCCCGACACCGGTGAGAACATCACGAACGCCGGTAGCGGCAGATCCCTGGTCAGCTCGTCCAGCACCACCGCCGGCCCGACGGCCGCCCGCAGATCCTCCTCGACGGCGGACGGCAGGATCCCCGGCTCCCCCCCTTCCCGCAACGGGGCCGCGTGCACGACCACGGTGAGCGGATGCTCCGCCGGGATCCCGGTGATCACCTCCGCGAGCGCGTCCCGGTCCCCGGGGTCCACCGCGGCGTGCCGCACACGGAAGCCGTCCCCGTGCCGATCGGCGCCGATGGCGGCCAGCTCGGCCACCAGCCCCTCCATGCGTGTCATGTCGGGTATGTCCCTTGAGTCGGTCGTGCCGCTCGTCTCGCCCATGTCGCCTGTGCCGCTCACGCCGGTCGTCATGGGTCCGGCGAGGATCAGGTTGTGGGTGCCGTTGGCGGCGAGCCAGCGGGCGGTCTGGGCGCCGACGGGGGTGTCGGCGCCGGTGACGAGGGCCGTGCCGCCGGGTTCCCAGGTGCGGGGGGTGCGGCCCGGGGCGCGGGTCAGGCGGAGGGCGTACGTTCCGGTGCCGCGGATCGCCAGGTGGGTCTCGCCCTTTAGTGCGGTGAGCGCCTCGCCGAGCCGCCGTCGTGCGCGGTCGTCGAAGGTCTCCGGCAGGTCGACCACCCCGCCGTGGTGACGGGGCCGTCCGAGGGCCACCAGCTGGCCGAGGGCCCAAAGCCGCGCCTGGCCGGCGTCCACCCCGGCGTCGGCCGTACCCGTGGACACCGCGCCCCTGGTGAGCAACCACAGCGGCGCCTCCACGGCCGCGGCGTCCAGCGCCCGCAGCAGTGCCCCGGTGAGGGCCAGCCCGGTGAGCGTGCCGCCCGGCGGCTCGGCGGCGGACACCTCGGACGGGTCCGTGGCGGAGGGGGGTGCGGGTGGCACCAGGGCGAGGAGGGAGAGGACGCCGCCGAGGGGGCGGCCGGTGAGAGCCTCCTTGAGGCGTTCGTCGACCTGGTCGTCGGTGTCGATAGGGGACAGGTGGACCTCGGCGACCTCGGCGCCGCGAGCGGTGAGCTCCGCGGCCGCCGCGGCGGCGAGGCCGGCGGGGGGCTCGGGAGGAGTGACGACCAGCCAGGTTCCGGACAGGGCTCGGGAGGGGCCGGGGGTGACGGGCTTCCAGGTGAGTTGGTACCACCAGTCCTTCTGGCGGTGCCATGCCGACAGGGCGGGGAGCAGGGCGGCGAGGGACGCGCGTTCGGTGCCGTCCAGCTCCAGCAACCCGGCGACGGTGTGGGGGTCCTCGCCCGCGACGGCGTCCCAGAAGCCGGACTCGGCGGGGGTGGCCTCGGGGCTCGCGGTGTCGTCGTCGGCGGGACGCAGCCAGTAGCGACGCCGCTGGAACGGGTACGTGGGGAGCGTCACCGCCGCGGCGGGGGCGTCGCCGTAGATCGGTCGCCAGTCGACCGGGGCGCCCGTGACGTACAGGGTGGCCAGGGCGGTCATCAGGGCCCGTGCCTCGGACCGGCCGTCTCCGAGCGCCGCGACGGCCCGGAAGCCGGGCTCGCCGGGTACGGCGCCGGTCCCTTGGCCGGGAGTGATGCCGTTCCCATGGCTCGATGCGGTGTCGTTCCCCTGGACGGGTGCGGCGCGGTTCTCCTGGGCCGATTCGGGGTCTCTCGGCGGGTCGGACAGGCAGTGGTGGATCAGGGTGGTGAGGGTGGCGTCGGGGCCCAGTTCCAGGTAGCGGGTTACCTGGTGGTCGCGGAGGTGGGTGATGCCGGCGGCGAAGTGGACGGTGCCGCGTAGGTGTTTGGTCCAGTAGGTGGGGTCGGACAGGTCGGCGGCGGTGGCTGTGCGGCCGGTGACGTTGGAGACGATCGGGATGCGGGGGGCGGCGTAGGTGAGGCCGGCGGCTACGCGGTGGAACTCGTCGAGGACGGGGTCCATGTGGGGGGAGTGGAAGGCGTGGCTGACACGCAGGCGTTTGGCTTTGCGGCCCTGGCCGCGCCAGCCTCGGGCGACGTCCAGGGCGGTCTGCTGGTCGCCGGAGATGACGGTGATGGCGGGGCTGTTGGTGGCGGCGACGGACAGGACGTCCTCGTGGCCGGTCAGGGTGGCGCGGACCTCGGCCTCGGTGGCGTGCACGGCGATCATCGCGCCGCCCGCGGGGGCCTCCTGCATCAGGCGGGCACGGGTGGTGACCAGGAGGGAGGCGTCCGGCAGGGATAGCACGCCGGCCAGGTGCGCGGCGGTGAGTTCGCCTACGGAGTGGCCGATCAGGTAGTCCGGGCGCAGGCCGAACGCCTCGGCCTGGCGGTAGAGGGCCACCTGGAGGGCGAACAGGGCGGGCTGCGCGTAGCGGGTCTGGTCGAGCAGCCGCGCGGTGTCGGGGGTGGCGGAGAACACGATCTCGCGCAGGGGGTGCGGCAGGTGCGGGTCGAGGTGGTCGCAGGTCTCGTCGAAGGCGGCGGTGAACACCGGGAGCGTCCCGTACAGCTGCCCGCCCATGCCGGCGCGCTGGCTGCCCTGGCCGGTGAACGCGAACGCCGTCTTGCCGTCGTCGGCCCGGCCGGTGATCACGTCGGCCGCCGGGGTGCCGCGCGCGAGGGTGCGCAGACGGCCGAGGCATCGCTCACGGTCGTCGGCGAGCACCACGGCGCGGTGGTCGAAGACGGCCCTCGTGGTGGCCAGCGCGTGCCCGATCCCCGCGACCGGGGCCTCCGGGTCCCGGTCCAGGTGCTCCGCGAGCCGCTCCGCCAGCGCCGCCAGTGCTTCCCGGCTCTTGGCGGTGACGGGCCACGGCAGCGGCAGGACATCGCCGCCCGCAGGGACGGCGCCGCCGCGCCCTACGGCAGAGGTGACGGCGGCCGGGCCCGGTGCGGGGGTGGCGGTGCCACCGAGGGGCGGTGCGGGGGTGGCGAGTGTGTGGGTGGAGGCAGGGGCGGTCGTGCTGCCGTCGGTCGGCTGTGGCTCGGCAGGTGGGGGTTCCTCCAGGATTAGGTGGGCGTTGGTGCCGCTGATGCCGAAGGACGAGATGGCGGCGCGGCGGGGGTGGTCGTTCGGGGTCCAGGGGCGGGCGTCGGTGAGGAGTTCGACGGAGCCGTCGGACCACTCGACGTGGGGGGTGGGGCGGTCGACGTGCAGGGTGCGGGGGAGGCGGTCGTGGTGGAAGGCCTGGGTCATCTTGATGATGCCGGCGACGCCCGCGGCGGCCTGGGTGTGGCCGATGTTGGACTTGACGGAGCCGAGGTAGAGCGGGTGGCCGGCGGGGCGGTCCTGGCCGTACGTCGCGAGCAGGGCCTTGGCCTCGATGGGGTCGCCGAGGGTGGTGCCGGTGCCGTGGGCCTCGACGGCGTCGACGTCGGCGGGGGTCAGGCCGGCGCTCGCCAGCGCCTGACGGATCACCCGCTCCTGGGCGGGACCGTTGGGGGCGGTGAGGCCGTTGCTGGCGCCGTCCTGGTTGACGGCCGAGCCGCGGACCAGGGCCAGCACGGGGTGGCCGTTGCGCCGCGCGGTGGACAGCCGCTCCAGCAGCAGGAGGCCCGCGCCCTCGCCCCACGCGGTGCCGTCGGCCGCCGCGGCGAACGACTTGCAGCGGCCGTCGGGGGCCAGGCCGCGCTGGCGGCTGAACTCCACGAAGGTGTGCGGGGTGGCCATGACGGTGACGCCGCCCGCCAGCGCCAGATCGCACTCGCCGCCCCGCAGCGCCTGCGCGGCCAGGTGCACCGCCACCAGGGACGAGGAGCACGCGGTGTCCACGGTGAGCGCGGGCCCGTGCAGCCCGAGCGTGTACGCGAGGCGGCCGGTGGCGACGCTGGCCGCGTTCCCGGTGCTGATGTACCCCTCGAACTCCGGGGGAATCGTGGTCAGCCGGGTGGCGTAGTCGGTGTAGATCAGCCCGGCGAAGACCCCGGTGTTGCTGCCGTGCAGCGACGTGGGGTCGATCCCGGCGCGCTCGAACGCCTCCCACGCGGTCTCCAGCAGCAGCCGCTGCTGCGGGTCCATGGCGAGGGCCTCGCGAGGGGAGATGCCGAAGAACGCGGGGTCGAAGTCGGCCGCGTCGTGCAGGAAGCCGCCGGTGCGGGTGTAGGTGGTGCCGGGCCGTTCCGGGTCGGGGTCGTAGAGCCCCTGCAGATCCCAGCCGCGGTCACCGGGGAAGTCGCCGATCGCGTCGGTGCCGGAGTCGACCAGTTCCCACAGATCCTCGGGGGAACGCACCCCGCCGGGGTAACGGCACGCCATCGCCACGACCGCGATCGGCTCGTGCCCGCGCGACTCGGCCTCGGCGAGGCGCCGGCGTGTCTCGTGCAGGTTGGTCGTCACCCATTTCAGGTAGTCGACCAGTTGCTCGGTGCCCGTCACGCGGATCGGTTCCTTTCGCTCGATGACCCTTCACGCAGGGCCAGGTCGGCCGCCCGGCCGAGGTCGTGGTCGATGAACGCCAAGATCTCCTCGACCGAGGCCTCCTGGATGCGGGCCGCGGTGTCGGCGAGCTCGGTCGCCCCCTGGGAGTCGGTCCACCTGGTCATCAGGCCGCGCAGCCGCGCGTCGACCGCCGTGCGCACCTCGTCGTGCTCGCCGAGACCCGCGAGGCGTCGTTCCAGGCGCTCCAGGTCGTCCAGCACGGGCGGCGGCGCGCTGCTCGCCTGCGGCGCCAGCCGGGTCACCAGGTACCCGGCCAGCGACGACGGGGTGGGGTGGTCGAACACGACCGTGGTCGGCAGGCGCAGCCCGGTGATCGTGTTGATGCGGTTGCGCAGTTCGATGCCGGTGAGGGAGTCGAAGCCGATGTCCTTGAACGCCTGGCCGGGGTCGATGCCCGCGGGTGAGGCGTGGCCGAGCACGGTGGCCGCGACGCCGCGCACCAGCTCCTCCGCCGCGCGCCCGCGTTCCTCGGCGGGCAGGGTGGCCATGCGGTCCAGCCACGAGCGGTCCCGGACGGCGCCCGCCGCGCGCCGCTTGGTCGTGGCGGGGGCGAGGTCGCGCAGGATCGGCGGCGCGGGACTCGACGGGACGATGGTGGCGGGGACCAGGTGGGGCCGGGTGTGGGTGGTGGCGTCGGTGTAGTGGGCGAGGGCCTGCCGGGTGCCGAGGGGACGCAGGCCGCCCCGGGCCAGGCGGGTGTGGTCGGTGCCGGTGAGCTTCCCGGTGAGGCCGCTGGCCTGCTCCCAGAGGCTCCAGCCGAGGCTGGTGGCGACCTGGTGGTGGGTGTGGCGGTGGTGGGCGAGGGCGTCGAGGAAGGAGTTGGCGGCGGCGTAGTTGGCCTGGCCGGGGGAGCCGATGGTCGCGGTGATGGACGAGAACAGGATGAAGGCGTCCAGGTCGAGGTGCCGGGTCTGGGTGTGCAGGTTCCACGCGGCGACGATCTTGGGGAGCACGGCGGCGTCGATCTGCTCGGGGGTGAGGTTCTCGACGGTGGCGTCGGCCAGCACGCCGGTCGCGTGCACCACGGTGGTGAGCGGGTGGCCGGCCGGGACGCCGTCCAGCAGGCGTCGCACCGCGGCCGGGTCGGTGACGTCGCAGGCGGTGACGGTGACCTCGGCGCCGAGCGCGGTGAGCTCGTCGCGCAGCTCCGCGGCGCCGGGGGCGGCCGGGCCCTGGCGGCTGGTGAGCAGCAGATGGCGTACGCCGTGCCGGGTGACCAGGTGCCTGGCGAGCAGGGCGCCGAGGGTGCCGGTGCCGCCGGTGATCAGCGTGGTGCCGTTCCCGGTGGGGACGGTGACGACGATCTTGCCGGTGTGGCGGCCGGTCTGGAGGTGGCGCAGGGCCTGGCGGGTGTGGGTGACGGGCCAGACGGTGAGCGGCAGGGCTCGCAGGTGGCCCTGGTCGAACAGTTCGCTCAGGTGGGTGAGGATCTGGTTGAGGCGTTCGGGGCCGGCGTCGGTGAGGTCGAACGGCTGGTAGGCGATGCCGGGGTACTCCCGTGGGATGCCCGGCCGGATGTCGATCTTGCCCATCTCGACGAAGTGGCCGCCGCTCCGGAGGAGGCGCAGGGAGGCGTCGATGGCCTCGCCGGTGAGGGAGTTCACGATCGTGTTCATCCGGACGGCGCCGAAGCGCTGCTCGAACTCGGTGGTGCGGGAGTTGGCCTGGCGTTCCGCCGGGATGCCGTTGGCGGTGAGGGTGGGCCACTTGGCGGGGTGGGCCGTGGCGTAGACCTCGGCGCCGAGGTGCCGCGCCAGCTGGGTGGCGGCCTGGCCGACGCCACCGGCTGCGGCGTGGATCAGGACGTTGTCCCCGGGGCGGGTGCTCGCCAGGTCCACGAGGGAGTAGTACGCGGTGGCGAACGCGACGGGGACGGCCGCGGCCTCGGTGAAGCTCCAGCCGTCCGGCATGGGGACGACGAGGAGGGCTTCGGTTACGGCGGTGGGGGCGGTGGAGTGGGGGACCAGGCCCATGACCTTGTCGCCGACCTGGTGGGTGGTGACGCCGGGGCCGATTTCGGTGATGATGCCTGCTGCTTCGCTGCCGATGACGGTGGGGCCGGGGTAGAGGTCGAGGGTCATGAGCAGGTCGCGGAAGTTGATTCCGGCGGCGCGGACGTCCAGCCGGACCTCGCCGGGTCGCAGCGGCCGGGTGTCGTGGTCGATGACGGTCAGGCCGTCGATGGTGCCGGGGGCGGTGACCTCCAGGCGCCAGCAGCCTTCCTGCGGGACCACCAGTGCGTCGCCGGTCGTCGGGGTGGCGGTGAGGCGGGGGACCAGGACGCGTCCGTCGCGGACGGCCGCCTGGGGCTCGTCGGCCTCGATCAGCGCGCCGATCACCGAGAGATCCGTGCCGGCGGGGGCCGTGCCGTTCACCAGGGGGGTGTGCGGGAGGTCCAGGAGGAGGAAACGGTCGGGGTTCTCGTTCTGGGCGCTGCGGATGAGGCCCCAGATGGGGGCGTTGACCAGGTCGATGTCCTGGCCGGTTTCGACGGGGGCGGCGCCGGTGGTGGTGATGATCAGGCGGGTGTCGGTGAGGCGGTCGTCGGCCAGCCATCGCTGGAGGAGGTCGACTCCCTGGTGTACGGCTTGGCGTGCGGCCTGGGCGGTGTCGGGGTGGTCGTCGTGGGTGGTGAAGGCGGTGGTGATGACGACGGGCGGGGCCGGGGTGCCGGTGGCCAGGGCGTTCTGGAGGGAGGCCAGGTCGGGGTAGTGGTCGGCCTGGATGCCCGCCGTGGGCAGGGGCGGGCCGAGGACGGCCCATCGGCGGTCCGGGGCCGGGGCGGCGGGCAGGGGGAGGGGGGTCCAGCCGATCCGGTGGAGCGGCTCGCCGGAGGTGGTGGGGGCCGCGGTGGCGGCGCGCAGGGTGATGGTGTCGACGGTGGCCACGGGGGCGCCGGCGGGGTCGGTGAGGGTCAGGCGGTAGGTGGTGTCGCCGGTCGGTGCGAGGTGGGCGCGCAGGTGGGTGGCGCCGGTGGCGTACAGGCGGATGCCGGTGAAGGAGAACGGCAGGAGCCGCGGCCCGGTGGCGCCGCGCGCCGCGAGCATGTGCACGGCGAGGGGGTGCAGGGCGGCGTCCAGCAGGGCCGGGTGGATGGCGTGGGCCGTGCCGGTGCCGGCCAGGTCGTGGTGGGCACCGGAGTCGGCGCCGGTGCCGGACGGGTCGGGGGTGTCGGGGAGGCGGACGTCGGCGTAGAGGTCCTCGCCGTGCCGCCACATCGCGTGCAGGCCCTGGAAGGTGGGGCCGTAGTTGTAGCCGTGCCCCGCCAGCAGCGAATACGCGTCGGTGAGGTCGTGCGCCTCGGCGCCGGGCGGCGGCCACGGGCTCGGATCGAGATCGGGCGGGGACTGCGGGCCGCTGGAGAGCGTGGCGGTGGCGTGCTGGGTCCAGGTGGCGGTGCCGTCCGGGCGCGAGTGCACGCTCAGCGGACGCGCGCCGTCCTCGCCGGGCGCGCCGAGGGTGAGCTGGAGGGTGAGCGTGCCGCCGGGGTCGAGGATCAGCGGGGTGTGGACGATGAGCTCCTCGACGGCGGTGCAGCCCGCGTGGTCCCCGGTGGCCACGGCCAGGTCGATCAGCGCGGCCGCCGGGACGATCACGGTGTCGCCGATGGCGTGGTCCGCCAGCCACGGGTGGCCGTTCAGGCCGATCCGTCCGGTGAACACCCACGAGTCGTCCTCGGCGACCTGCACACCCGTGCCGAGCAGCGGATGCCCGCCCGCGACCAGGCCCAGCTCGGCCGCGTTCCCGGCGCCCGCCGGCGCCTCCAGCCAGAAACGGTGCCGCTGGAACGGGTAGGTAGGCAGATCCACCGGGGCCGGGTTCGGCGGGTACATGGCCGCCCAGTCCACCGGGGCGCCGCCGATGTACGCCTGGGCCAGCGAGGTGAGCATCCTGCGCCGCCCGCCGTCGTCGCGGCGCAGCGTCCCGAGGGCCGTGCCCCGCGCGTCGCCGAGCGACTCCAGGGTCTCCTGCACGGCGCCGGTCAGCACGGGGTGCGCGCTGTTCTCGACGAACAGCCCGTGACCGGCCTGGACCAGGGCCCGGGTCGCCTCCTCGAAGCGGACCGGCTGACGCAGGTTGGTGTACCAGTACGCGGCGTCCAGGGCCGTGGTGTCCAGGCGGTCACCGGTGACGGTCGAGTAGAACGCGATCTCGGACGCCCGGGGCGTGACCCCGGCGAGCAGGCCCGTGAGCTCGTCCCGCAGGGCCTCGATGTGCGGGGTGTGCGAGGCGTAGTCGACGTCCACGGCGCGCGCGTGCACGCCCTCGGCCTCGCACAGCAGCCGGAACTCGTCCAGGGTGTTCCGGTCCCCGGCGACGATGGTGGTGGCGGGGCCGTTGGTCGCGGCGATGTGCAGGTCGCCGCCCCAGCTTCGCAGGCGGTCGCGCACCTGGGCGGCGGGCAGCAGGACGGAGGCCATCCCGCCGGTCCCCGACAGGGTGGCGAGGGCCTGGCTGCGGCGGGCGACGACGGCGGCGGCGTCCTCCAGGGTCAGCGCGCCCGCCACGTACGCGGCGGCGATCTCGCCCTGGGAGTGACCGACGACCGCGTCCGGGTGCACGCCGTGGGAGCGCCAGACCGCCGCCAGCGACACCATGATCGCCCACAGGGCGGGCTGGACGACGTCGACCCGGCTCAGGGACGGCGCGCCGCCGCGCAGGACGTCCACGAGCGACCAGCCGGTGTGCGGGCTCAGTGCCTCGGCGCAGGCCTCGATGTGCTGCCGGAAGACCTCGGAGTCGTCCATCAGCTCGCGGGCCATGCCGGGCCACTGGGAGCCCTGGCCGGGGAAGACGAACACCGTCTTGCCGGGCCTGGCGGTGTGACCGGCGACGGCTCCCGGGGTGTCGGCGCCCTCCGCGAGCGCACGCAGGGTCTCGGCCAGCTCGTCCCGGGTGCTGCCGAGGACGACGGCGCGGTGGTCGAAGGTGGCGCGGGTGGTGACCAGGGCGTGGCCGATCCGCGCCACGGTGGCGGTCCCGGCGAGGTCCGCCAGCTGCCCGGCCTGCGCCCGCAGGGCCTCCGGGGTCTTCGCGGACAGCACCCACGGCACGACGGCCGGCGTCTCGTCGTCGTCCGGCGCGACCTCGGCCGGGACCGGGGACTCCTCCAGGATGAGGTGAGCGTTGGTGCCGCTGATGCCGAAGGAGGAGACGGCGGCGCGGCGCGGGTGGTCGTTCGGCGTCCAGGGGCGCGGGGTGTCCAGCAGGGCGATGGAGCCGGTGGTCCAGTCGACGTGCGGGGACGGGGCGTCGATGTGCAGGCTCCGCGGGAGGCGGTCGTGGCGCATCGCCTGGACCATCTTGATGATGCCCGCGACGCCCGCGGCGGCCTGGGTGTGGCCGATGTTCGACTTGATGGAGCCGAGGTACAGCGGGTGGCCGGCGGGGCGGTCCTGGCCGTAGGTGGCGAGCAGCGCCTGCGCCTCGATGGGGTCGCCCAGGGTGGTGCCGGTGCCGTGAGCCTCCACGGCGTCCACGTCGGCCGGGGTGAGGCCCGCGCCGGCCAGGGCCTGCTGGATGACGCGTTCCTGGGAGGGGCCGTTGGGGGCGGTGAGGCCGTTGCTGGCGCCGTCCTGGTTGACGGCGGAGCCGCGGATCACGGCGAGGATCCGGTGGCCGTTGCGTTGGGCGTCGCTGAGGCGTTCCAGGAGGATGAGGCCGGCGCCTTCGCCCCAGGCGGTGCCGTCGGCGCCGGCGGCGAAGGATTTGCAGCGGCCGTCGGGGGCCAGGCCGCGCTGGCGGCTGAACTCGATGAACGTGTTGGGGGAGGCCATGACGGTGACGCCGCCCGCCATCGCCAGGTCGCACTCGCCGCCCCGGAGCGCCTGGGCGGCCAGGTGCACGGCCACCAGGGAGGACGAGCAGGCGGTGTCCACGGTGACGGCGGGGCCGTGGAAGCCGAACGTGAACGCCAGGCGGCCGGTGGCGACGCTCGCGGTGTTGCCGGTGCCGATGTAGCCCTCCAGGCCGGGGGGCAGGGTGGGCAGGCGGCTGGCGTAGTCGGTGTAGATGAGGCCCGCGAAGACGCCGGTGTTGCTGCCGTGCAGCGAGGCCGGGTCGATGCCCGCGCGCTCCAGGGTCTCCCATGCGGTGAGCAGGAGGAGGCGTTGCTGGGGGTCCATGGCGAGGGCTTCGCGGGGGGAGATGCCGAAGAACGCGGGGTCGAAGTCGGCCGCGTCGTGCAGGAAGCCGCCGGTACGCGCGTACGTGGTGCCCGGACGATCGGGGTCGGGGTCGTACAGTCCTCGCAGGTCCCAGCCGCGGTTGCCGGGGAACTCGTCGATGGCGTCGGTGCCGGTGTCGACCAGCCGCCACAGGTCCTCGGGGCTGCGCACCCCGCCGGGGAACCGGCAGGCCATGGACACGATCGCGATCGGCTCGTCCGTGGCCGTCGCGGTCCGGGTCACCGCGGCCGAGGCGGTGGCGGTGCCGGGGACCCGGGTGAGCAGGTACGCCGCCAGCGCGGCCGGGGTCGGGTGGTCGAACACGACCGTGGTGGGCAGGCGCAGGCCGGTGGCGGCGTTGACGTGGTTGCGCAGCTCGATGCCGGTGAGGGAGTCGAAGCCGATGTCCTTGAACGCCCGCGCCGGGTCCACCGCGCCCGGGGTGGTGTGCCCGAGGACCGTGGTCACGATGGTGCGGACCAGATCCTCGACGGCCCGCCGGCGCTCGTCCGCCGGCAGCGCCGCCATGCGGTCGGTCCAGCCGCCTCCGCCGCCGGTCCCGGCCGCCGCCGCCCGCCGGGACGGGCCCGCCGGAGCCAGGTCGCGCAGGATCGGCGGGACGGGGGTCACCGGGGTGATGGTGGCGGGGATCAGGTGGGGGTGCGTGTGGGTGGTGCCGCTGGTGTAGTGGGCGAGGGCCTGCCGGGTGCTGAGGGGACGCAGGCCGCCGCGGGCCATGCGGGTGTGGTCGGTGCCGGTGAGGTTGCCGGTGAGGGCGCTGCTCTGCTCCCACAGGCTCCAGCCGAGGCTGGTGGCGACCTGGTGGTGGGTGTGGCGGTGGTGCGCCAGGGCGTCGAGGAAGGTGTTGGCGGCGGCGTAGTTGCCCTGGCCGGGGGTGCCGATGGTGGCGGTGATGGAGGAGAACAGCACGAAGTCGTCGAGGTTGAGGTGGCGGGTCTGGGTGTGCAGGTTGAAGGCGGCGGCGATCTTCGGGAGCAGGACGGTGTCGATCTGCTCGGAGGTGAGGTTCTCGACGGTGGCGTCGGCCAGGACGCCTGCCGCGTGCACCACGGTGGTGAGGGGGTGCTCGGGCGGGATGGACGCCAGCAGCGCGGCGAGTGCTTCGGGGTCGGCGATGTCGCAGGCGGCAACGGTGACCTCGGCGCCGAGCTCGGTGAGCCGTTGCCGGGTGTCCGCCGCGCCCGGGGCGTCCGGGCCCTGGCGGCTGGTGAGCAGCAGGTGGCGTACGCCGTGCCGCGTGACCAGGTGCTCGGCCAGGAGGGTGCCCAGGGTGCCGGTGCCGCCGGTGATGAGCGCGGTGGTGTCCCTGCTCGGGATGGTGACGACGTTCTTGCCGGTGTGCTGGCCGGTCTGCAGGTGGCGCAGGGCCTGGCGGGTGTGGGTGACGGGCCAGGTGGTGGTGGGCAGGGCTCGCAGGTGGCCCTGGTCGAAGAGTTCGGTGAGGTGGGTGAGGATCTGGTTGAGGCGTTCGGGGCCGGCGTCCGTCAGGTCGAAGGGCCGGTAGGCGATGCCGGGGTGCTCTTCCGGGATGCCCGGGCGGATGTCGATCTTGCCCATCTCGACGAAGTTCCCGCCGTTCCTGAGCAGGCGGAGGGAGGCGTCGATGGCTTCGCCGGTGAGGGAGTTCACGATCGTGTTCATCCGGACGGCGCCGAAGCGCTGTTCGAACTCGGTGGTGCGGGAGTTGGCCTGGCGTTCTGCCGGGATGCCGTTGGTGGTGAGGGTGGGCCATTTGGCGGGGTGGGCGGTGGCGTAGACCTCGGCGCCGAGGTGGTGTGCGAGTTGGGTTGCTGCTTGGCCCACGGCTCCGGCTGCGGCGTGGATGAGGACGTTGTCTCCTGGCTGGGTGCCTGCGAGGTCGACCAGGGAGTAGTAGGCGGTGGCGAAGGCGATGGGGGTGGCGGCGGCCTGGCTGTAGGTCCAGCCGGCCGGCATGGGGACCACCATGTGCTCTTCGGTCACGGCCACCGGGGCGGTGGCGTGCGAGACCAGGCCCATGACCTTGTCGCCTACCCGGTGCCTCGTCACGCCTGGGCCGATCTCGGTGACGATGCCCGCGGCCTCGCTGCCGATCACGACGTCGCCTGGATAGAGGTCGAGGGTCATGAGGAGGTCGCGGAAGTTGATGCCGGCGGCGCGGACGTCGAGGCGGACTTCGCCGGGGCGCAGCGGGCGGGTGTCGGCCTCGTGCTCGATGACCGTCAGGCCGTCGATGGTGCCGGGGGCGGTGACCTCCAGGCGCCAGCAGCCCTGCTGCGGGACCACCAGTGCGTCGCCTGTTGCCTGGACGGCGGTGAGGCGGGGGACCAGGACGCGTCCGTCGCGGATGGCGGCCTGGGGCTCGTCGGCCTCGATCAGCGCGCCGATCACGGACAGGTCTGCCTCGGCGGGGGTATCGGCGTCCTGGGTGATGGCGGCCTGGTTGGCGATGAGGGGGCCTGTGGTGTGCGGCGGGAGGTCCAGCAGGGTGATGCGGTCGGGGTTCTCGTTCTGGGCGCTGCGGATGAGGCCCCAGATGGGGGCGTTGACCAGGTCGATGTCCTGGCCGGTTTCGACGGGGGCGGCGCCGGTGGTGGTGATGATCAGGCGGGTGTCGGTGAGGCGGTCGTCGGCCAGCCATCGCTGGAGGAGTTCGACGCCCTGGTGCACGGCTTGGCGTGCGGCCTGGGCGATGTCGGGGTGGTCGTCGTGGGTGGTGAAGGTCGTGGTGATGACGACGGGCGGGGCCGGGGTGCCGGTGGTCAAGGCGTTCTGGAGGGCGGCCAGGTCGGGGTAGTGGTCGGCCTGGATGCCGGTGGCCGGGAGAGGGGTGCCGATGATGGCCCAGGACTCGGCCGGGGTGGGCGGGGTGGGGAGGGGGAGTGGGGTCCAGTTCACCCGGTACAGCGGTTCACCCGAGGTGGCGCCGGTGGTGGAGGCGGCGCGCAGGGTGATGGTGTCGACGGTGGCCACGGGGGCGCCGGTGGGGTCGGTCAGGGCCAGGCGGTAGGTGGTGTCGCCGGTCGGCGTCAGGTGGGCGCGCAGGTGGGTGGCGCCGGTGGCGTACAGGTGGATGCCGGTGAAGGAGAACGGCAGGAGCCTGCCGTCCTCGCGATCCCGCGTTTCCAGCATGTGCACGGCGATGGGGTGCAGGGCGGCGTCCAGCAGGGCCGGGTGGATGGGGTGGCCGGTGCCGCCGGCCGCGCCCGTGGAGTCCGGGGAGTCGAGGGACGGGAGGTGGATGTCGGCGTAGATGTCGTCGCCGTGCCGCCACATCGCCTGTAACCCCTGGAAGGCCGTGCCGTAGTGGTAGCCGTGGCGGGCCAGCGTCGGGTAGGCCCCGGTCACGTCCACGGGGACGGCGTCCGCGGGGGGCCGGTCGGACGGGTCGGGGCTCGGGACGGTGATGAGGGCGGAGGTGAGGGTGGCGGTGGCGTGCTGGGTCCAGGTGGCGGTGGTGTTCGGCCGGGAGTGGATGCTCAGCGTGCGCCGATCCTGGTCGTCCGGGGCGGCGAGGGTGAGCTGGAGGGTGACCGGGGTGGCGGGGTCCAGGACCAGCGGGGCGTAGACGATGAGCTCCTCGACGGCCGTGCAGCCGGCGTGGTCGCCGGTGGCGATGGCCAGGTCGATGAACGCGGTCGCCGGGACGAGGACGGTGTCGCCGATGGCGTGGTCGGCCAGCCAGGGGTGGGTGGTGAGGCCGATTCTGCTGGTGAACACCCAGGAGTCGTCGCCCGCCATCTGCACCCCGGCGCCGAGGAACGGGTGGTCCGCCGCGACCAGGCCCAGTTCGGCCGCGTTGCCGCTGTTGGCCGGGGCTTCCAGCCAGAAGCGGTGCTGCTGGAACGGGTAGGTGGGCAGGGCCACCCTTTGGGCCGGGGCGGTCAGCAGCGGGGTCCAGTCGACGGGGACGCCGATGGTGTGGAGGGTGGCCAGGGCGGTGAGCAGGGTGTGGGTCTCCGGACGCTTCGGGCGCAGGGCCGGGACGGCGTGGACCTGGGTCTCCACGGTCTGGGTGGTGAAGGTGGTGAGGGTGGAGTCCGGGCCGAGCTCCAGGTAGACGGTGGTGCCCAGGCTCGCCAGGGTGGTGATGCCGTCGGTGAAGCGGACGGTTTCGCGGATGTGCCTGGTCCAGTAGGCGGGGGTGGTGATCTCCTCGCCTGCCGGTTCGCCGGTGAGGTTGGAGATGACCGGGGTGTGCGGGGTGGAGTAGGTGAGGGTTTCCGCTGTGGCCTGGAACTCGTCGAGGATCGGGTCCATGTGGGGGGAGTGGAAGGCGTGGCTGACCCTGAGCAGGGTGGCGTTGCGTCCTGTCGTGCGCCAGTGGTCGGCGATGCTCGTCACGGCGTCCCTGTCGCCGGAGATGACCAGGGAGGCCGGGCCGTTGACGGCCGCTACGGAGACGCCGTCGGTGAGGAGGGGGAGGACGTCGGTTTCGGTGGCTTGTAGGGCGGCCATGGCGCCGCCTGGGGTGGCGCTTTGCATGAGTCGGGCGCGGGCGGCGACCAGGGTGCAGGCGTCCTGGAGGGTGAGGATTCCTGCCAGGTGTGCTGCGGTGAGTTCGCCGATGGAGTGGCCGATGAGGTGGTCGGGCCGGATGCCGAACGACTCGGCCAGCCGGTACAGGGCCACCTGAAGCGCGAAGAGGGCGGGCTGGGTGAACTGGGTCGTGTCCAGTAGCCGCGCCTCGTCGGTCTCCGGCTCGGCGAACATGACGGTCTTCAACGACCGTCCGAGATGTCCGTCCAGCTGCGCGCAGACCTCGTCCAGCGCGGTCGCGAAGACCTCGAACCGCCGGTAGAGCTCCCGCCCCATTCCCGCCCGCTGACTCCCCTGCCCCGTGAACATCATCGCGACCTTGCCCGGCACCCCGGCGACCCCACTGACGATGTCACCGTTAGGCACCCCGTCGATCAGGTCGGCCACCGCCCGCCGATACCGCTCCCGCCCCCCACCGTCCACAACCAGCACCGCACGGTGCTCGAACTTGGTCCGCGTCGTAGCCAGGGCATACGCGATGTCCCCCGCCCCCAGCCCCGTCCGCCCGTCCACGAACTCAGCAAGCCGCTCAGCCTGCGCGACCAGCGCCTCCGCCCCCTTGGCCGACAACAGCCACGGCATCCCCACCGGCCCGTCCACGGGTATGGCGGTCGCACCCTCGCCTTCGGCGTCGGCTGCTTCGCGTCCGAGTGGGGGGTGGGGGGTGGTTCCGGGGCCCGCCGTGGCGGAGTTCTCCGGCGTCGCAAAGTTCCCCGGCGTGGTGGGGGTGTTCGGCGTGGCTTCGGTGTTCGGCGTGGCTTCGGTGGTCGGGGTGGTGGGGGTGTTCGGGGTGGCTGGGAGGGGGGTGGGGGTGGGGCCTTGTTCGAGGATTATGTGGGCGTTGGTGCCGCTTATGCCGAAGGAGGAGATGGC
>NZ_JBHSRF010000054.1:0-62484 GCF_042658925.1 Sphaerisporangium aureirubrum | reverse complement strand
GGCGGGGGAGAGGGAGGAGATTATGGGGAGGGCGCGGGTGGCGTAGATCGGGTCTATGGGGAGGACGTGGCGGGACCACCAGCGGGCGGGGCGGGGGTCGGGGGAGGGCTCCACGAAGGCTTCGGCGTACTCGTCGTAGGGAGGGTCGTAGAGGTAGCCGGTGGGGACGCCGCGGCGGGCGAGGGTGGCGATGGCGGCGTCGCGGTCGGAGACCAGCAGGGGGACGCGGAACAGCGGCTGGTCGGTGTGCCGCAGCACGGCGGGGGCCACGGTGGGGAGCTCGGCGAGCTTGGCGATCCCGGCGAGGCGGCGGTCCCGTTCGTCGGGGAGGCGGGCCAGGCACCGGGCCTGGTACCAGCGGGCCACCCGGCGGCGGGCGTGCCGGTAGTCGTGGAGGTCGGCCCGGACCCAGGGATCCATGGGCGGCAGATCGGGCGCGTGCTTGAGCGCGGAGCGCAGGTCCTCGCCGCGCAGGGGAATGCGATGGCCGTCGCGCGGCTCGGTGAGCCCGAGCACACGGGCCAGGCCCATCGCGGGACGGGCCATGTCCAGCCGCAGCGCCATGCGCCGGGCCATGGAGGTCGCCACGCCGAACAGCTCCTTGCGCAGCACCCCGGGCCGCAGCAGCAGGTCGCGCTCGGCCTCCAGCCGGCGCGCGGTCGCGGCGTCCTCGACGACCAGCACACCGCCCGACCCCGCTCCGGCGTGCTTGGAAAGGCTGAAGACCCCCGCGACGCCGAAGGTGCCGAGCGGGCGGCCGTCCACCGTGGTCTCGGCCGCGTGCGCGACGTCCTCGATGACGAGCAGCCCCGTCATGCCGCGCACCTCGTCGGGCAGCCCGTACAGGTTGGTGGTGAGCACGGCGTCCACGCCGCTGAGCAGGGCCCGTGCCATCTCGATGTTGCCGTCCAGGACGGACACCGGCGCGATGACCGGGATGAGCCCGGCGGCCAGCACCAGGAACAGGATCTCGTCCGCCGAGATGGGTGACATGAGAAGCCGCTGGCCCGGCGTGCACCAGTGTCGCAGCGCGAGGAACAACCCGAGCCGGTTGGAGGGCAGGTAGACCGCTTCCCGGCCCGTTCGGGCGGCTATGAGTTGCTCTGGGCTCACTGCTCCTCGTTTCGCCTGCCTGGGCGGCGGGTAGGCGGCCAGAGCAGAAAAGGTAGCGCACCGAGAGTTACTCGTGGTGCCGGGGAGGCGATCGTTACGAGGCGATCGAGGTGCGGATCTTCCCGTAGGTCTTGAGCGCGAAGTCGGCCGTCTCCCGCAGCATCGAGTTGGCGAGCACGGTGCCGCGCGCCTTACGCACCGGTACGCGCACCAGCCAGTGCATCCCCGCGCCGGGGGTGGGCCTCGCTATCCGCCCCTCCGTCACCCACAGCTCGCCTGTCTTCAGTTTCTCCTTGTACTCCTTCTCGCCCCGCCCCATGTCGATCAGGCGGATGCCGGCGGCGGACGCCTTCTCGGCCATGGCGAGGTGGTGGATGAGCCCGGGGGAGTACTTGGCGAAGGCAGGGTCGTAGGCGGGGAACCACCCGGCGAGGGTGGTGGCGGTGCGCAGCCCGAAGTGGCCCGCCACGGGACGCCCGTCGACGTAGATCATGTCCAGGGAGCCGCCGAAGCTCGGCTCGTTCACGTTCAGCAGGTTCTGCACCAGCTCGAGGATCCACGGCCGGGCGAACCGGTCGGTTCGGCCGGTGCGGCGGTACTGGTCGGTCTTCCAGTCCAGCAGGGTGCGCAGCGCCGACTCGTCGGTGGTGGCGTAGTCGTGGCGCAGCTCCCCGAAGTCCCGCTGGAGCTTGCGGCTCTTGTACGCGGTCGACTTGTACGTCTTGCCGGAGACCTCTTTGAGCACCTCGACGTACGCCTCGAACCCCTCGGACAGGTCGATCACCGGCGAGGGGTGCCTGGTGTGCCGGTCGGGCACCAGCGGCTGCCCGGCCAGCAGGTGGTCGAACTCGAACACCCCGAGGCCGCAGGCCTTCATCAGCGCGTAGGGGTCCAGCTCGATGTCCTTGGCGTGCACCATGCCCTGCGCGTCGGTGAGCCCGGCCGCGACGGGGCGCCCGATGCCGAGCTGGTGGCGCTCGAACGGGAAGAACCCCACGATGTCCGGCCCGTCGTACAGGACGGCGACGCGCGCCTGCTCCCTGACCCGTCCGGTCTCGACGGTGAACTCCGGAGACAGGAACGGGCTGTCCAGCGCGGGGTCCGCGTTCTGAAGCGTCCGCCACCGTTCAGTCTCGGAATGCCCGAGTTCCCGGGGGTGGACGACGGAGATGCGCATGGGCTCCTACTGGGTGTGATTGCGGACCTGGGCCCGCTGCTTTCCCCAGCTTGGCGCCTGGGCTGTAATAGTACGATAAAGATCAGATCACGGTGCGGTCAGAGGACGGTGTCATCCTCGTCACCGCTCCGCGGTCGCGGTCTGCTCCCGCCCTTCGCGCGGGCGCGGCACGCTCAGGTCCTCCGCGTGCTCGCCGACGATGCGGTGCACGTCGATGGGCCCGGGGTCGCCCTCGCGGGTGCCCGGCACCTGCGAGTTGCCGAAGTGACCGCCCTTGGCCCACACCCGCAGGCTGCCCTGCTCGGCGACCGAGCTCGGGTACGGCAACGGCGGCCCCGCCGGCCAGCGCCGGGGGACGTGCCAGGAGTCCAGCCACGCCAGGATGTCGTCGAGCCCGTCCAGCTTGCTCTCGGTGAACGGCTCGTCGACCGAGCCGAGCACCCGGATCTGGACGCACACCCTGCCGTGCCGGTTCAGCTCGCCCGGCAGGCCGCACGCCGCCCTGGTCGGGGGCAGCGACTGGACGATCTGCCCCGACACCGGGTTCCAGACCAGGTGGGCGGGGCGTTTCAGCTGGATCAGCCGCTGGGCCACGGACTTGGCCGACACCCGTTGAGGGTCGGTCGGGAAAATGGACCAGACCGCCCTGGGAGCACCTCCCCCCATGGTGCCGGCGTCCTCTGGAGCGGGAATTCGACTGGCGACGGGCAGCCATGCTTGGGCCACTGTGCCCCCTCAAATCCTCGGTCGCCGGGTTTATACCCCTTTCATTAACGAGTTGACACCTTAGGGGGCTTGAATGTTGGTTGATCTCTGAGCTGCATGCATAGCCCCCAAACAGGTCTTATGGGGACCTTGGGCATACGCCGAGGAGCCGCGTGAGTTCGTGCCCAGCGGCGATCGGTGGGAGCATTCAAGGGTTCTGCAAGCGTGAGTAGATACGGTGACTGTGTGGTGGATAGCACTGGTCGGCACGCACGCCGTCGCTACGTCCCCAAGGGTCCTCTCGCCCTCGGGGCGGGTCTGGTCGCCCTGGCCATGGTGGTCGGGCTGCTCGCCTACGCGGCCCGCCGGGGCCCGGACCGCGCCGACGGGGTGCCCGCCACGATCCTGGCGACCCCCGAGCCGCCGCCGGTCCTGGAGTCGCCCCCCGTGGTCGACAGCTGGCCGCGCTGGGGCCTCACCCACACGCAGTACAGCGCCGACAACGAGGACGACGAGCCGGCCGGCCGCGCACGCGACCTGTTGAGCCGCATTCCCATGCTGCAGAACCAGCACATCATGGGCTGGGGCGCGGGCAACCCCGAGCCGACGCCCGGCAAGTACGACTTCCGCGACCTCGACCGCCGGGTCAAGCTGATGGCCGCCACCAAGGCCCAGCCGGTGCTCACCCTGTGCTGCGCGCCGGACTGGATGAAGGGCGGCGCCGAGGGCCGCACCGCCTGGAGCAAGATCGAGGTCGCCCCGCAGCGCGAGCACTTCGGCGACTTCGCCGCGCTCGCCGCCACCATCGCCAAGCGGTACCCGACCATCACCCACTACATGGTCTGGAACGAGTTCAAAGGCTTCTGGGACGACGTCCACAACAGCTGGGACGCCGAGGCCTACACCGACCTCTACAACCGCGTCTACGACGCGCTCAAGGCCGTCAACCCCAAGATCCAGGTCGGCGGGCCGTACGTCCCGGTGGACAGCCACATCAGTTCGGCCAACGCCTCGGACCTCAAGGGCCCCTGGGGTGCCATCGACCGCCGCCCGCTGCAGAGCATCGAGTACTGGCTGAAGCACAAGAAAGGCGCCGACTTCGTCGTCATCGACGCCTCCTCGGCCACCAACGACAAGGGCCTGGTGCCCGACGAGTTCACCGCGCTCGGCAAGTTCTCCGCCATGACCACCTGGCTGCGGCAGAAGAGCGGCGACCTGCCGGTGTGGTGGGCCGAGTGGTACATCGCGCCCGACAACATCGACTGGGACGAGCAGCACCGCACCGCCGTCCAGGTCGCCGCCATGATGGAGTTCGCCAGGAGCGGCGCGGCCACCGCGCTCTACTGGAACCCCCAGCGGCGCACCGGCGACGACTGCCCCGGCTGCGTGTGGGCCCCCGGCACGGGCGACGAGATGCCGATGGCCGGCGTGCTGAGCGGCTTCACCCGGTGGTTCGCCGCCGGAGCCCAGCTGGTCGAGGTGCAGGTGTCCGACCGCCGCGCCCGCGCGCTCGCGGTGGAGAACCAGATGGTCATCGTCAACACCACCCCCGAGCCCCTCTCGGTCACCGTGGACGGCAAGCCCTTCGACCTGGACGCCTACGCCGTCCAGTGGAGCGAACGCGACGCCTGACCCCCCGCCTCGGCGGGGCTGTGAGGGTTAGACCGAGGTCAGGGTGAGGAAGCGTTCCACGATCACCGCGAGGGCGCCGGCGGTCATCAGCAGGCCGATGAGGACCAGCCGCCGCCGTCCCCGGGTGGATCTCCCGGGGGCGCGCAGGCGGACCAGCTCGGCGCTGAAGAGCGTGCCGACGGCCAGGAACAGGGCCACCAGGCCGAACGGCGTCCACGGGGTGGAGCGGTCGCCGACCAGGGTCATGCCGGACGGCGGCGGGATCTCCGCGCCCCTCGGGTAGGACCGCAGGGTGTAGATGGCCGCGTCGCGGTTGGTGAAGACCCGTTTCAGGTACTGCGAGGAGTCCAGCGAGGCGCGGAAACGCGCGCCCCAGTCGCCGGAGAAGCCGTGGTTGAGCTCCAGGTACGCCGCCTGGCCCCTGCTCATGATCACGAAGGAGTTGGGCGGCTGGGCCCGCAGCGCGGTGAGCACCCCGGCGAGGTCGGAGGGATCCTGGGTGACCAGGGCCTGGAAGTAGTCGACCCGGTCGATGTCGCGCTCGCGCCACGGCACCGTCGGCGTCACCTCGTCGCCCAGCACCGGCACCAGGTACAACAGCCGCGCGCTCGGCCGGTCGTGGTCGTAGATGTACCGCATCGCGGCGGCCTCGCCGGAGGTGACCCGCTCGAACTTCTCGTTGCCGTACCGCGCCACCAGGAACGCCACCGCCAGCGACAGCGCCGTGCAGGCCGCCAGCACCGCCGAAATCCGTCTGGTGGTCTCCGGCCGCAGCCGCACCTGGCGCCGCCGCACCGGCACGGTCTCCTCCTCCCGCGCCGTGCCGGTGTGCGCGGGGAGGTTCGGGAAGAAGGCGTACGAGCCGAGGATGCACGCCGCGGGCAGCGCGAACAGGTACACCCGCAGGCCGATCTCGCCGCCGTAGCTCTGCAGCCCGAGCGCCAGGGTCGGCACGGCCAGCAGGAGCACCGCCACCCGGTCGCCGACCCCCCGGCGCAGCCGCCGCAGCAGGCCCACCCCGGCGAACAGCAGGATCACCCCGCAGATGCCGAGCCGCACCTGGAGCACGAGGGCGTGCTGCGGGTCGGTGCCCTGGAGGCGGTCCCCGGTGTTCTCCTGGAGGTTGGCGAAGATCTTGCCGATGCCGCCGAACAGCTCGTCGATCCTGCCGGACCAGAACGGCGTGGCCTGGTAGTTGATCCACGCGAGGACGATCAGGCCGAGGAACACCGGCAGCGCCAGCGACAGCGTGCTGCGCCGCAGCAGGATCAGGCCGGTCAGCGCGCCGAGCATCATGAACGGCGTGATCTGGTGGGTGGCCGTGGTCGCCACGAACAGCCCCACCAGCAGGGTCAGCAGCACCACCCGGTCGGTCACGGTCGTCGGCCTGGACGGCAGTTCGCCGGGGGCCAGCCGGTCCAGCCGGGCCAGCAGCCGCCGGATCAGCCCCTTGGGGGGCAGCGGCGCCGAGCGTGGCTCGGCCTTGCCGAACCACCGCAGCAGGATCGCGATGAACACCAGGTACAGGGCGTAGGTGAAGCCCTGTGGCGAGAAGTAGTCCTGCCCGATCCACTGCACCACGATGAACAGCAGCGCGGCGAACCACCGGGCGCGGGTGGTCGCCACCAGGCGGCGCAGGATCAGCACGAACGGCAGCAGGTACAGCAGGTTCGACACGAACGGCGTCCACGCCAGGATGGTCGACATGTCGTCGACCCCGGCGGCGCGCAGCACGAACCCGAACAACGCGAAGAAGCCCGGCCAGGCGAACCGCGCGTCCAGGCCCGGCAGCGTCTCGCCCGCCCGGCCGATGTACTCGGTGAAGCCCGCGTGCACCCAGGCGGTGTGGAACCTCGGCTCGGCCTCCACCAGCGCGGCGGCGCCGTGCAGGGTGAACGTCACCGCGGCCAGCTGGAACAGCAGCAGGCCCTTGCGGTCGGTGTTCTGGGTGAGCGTCACGAAGAACGAGACGATGATCAGCGCGATGGCCGCGAACGCGGTGACCGGCAGCACCGAGACCAGGCCGAGCCCGTCGATGCCGTTCAGGTCCACGCCGCGCATGGGCCCGTACGGCACGCGCAGCGCGAGCACGTACATGGCCAGGCCCTCAAGGGTCAGCAACGGCGGCAGCCACGTCGCCGCGCTCCCCGTCACCCGCGTCACCAGCGACGGCCGCGCCTCCGCCACGGGCCCCCGCCCGATCCGCACCGGCGCCGCCTGCGGCACGGGCTCCGGCTCGGGCTCCACAGGAGGCGCCACGGGCACCAAGGGCTTACGCACCTCGACGGTGGCCTCCGTCAGCTCGGCGACAGGCTCCGGGTCGGGCTCAGGCTCGGGCTCGGGCTCGCTTTCGGGCTCGGGCTCCGGTTCCGGCTGTGGCGCGGTTCCGGACGGCGCCGGCTCGGCGTCGAGCTTCGAGCCGACGTCAAGCTCTGGATCGGTGTCGATCGCCGGATCGCCGTCGAGCCCCGGCTCGGCGTCGAGCGCTGGGTCGGTGTCAGGTCCCGGGACGTCGTCGAGCTCCGCGTCGGTGTCGAGTGCCTCCCCGGTGTCGGCGTCGAGTTCCGCGTCCGTGTCGAGATCCGCGTCGTCCTCGGGCTCGTCCGGGTCGGTGTCCCGCTCCGGCTCCGCGGGTGCGACGACGTCCTCGGGGGGTGCGACGACGTCCTCGGGGGGCGCGACGACGTCCTCGGGGGGCGCGACGACGTCCTCGGGGGGCGCGACGACGTCCTCAGGGGGCGCGACGACGTCCTCAGGGGGCGCGGGCGGGGCCGCCGGGGCGGTGCTCCGGGCCGCGACCACGACCGGGAGGGGGATCACCTGGGTGGCGTCCTCGTCCAGGGGCTCGGGCGGTTCGGGGGCGGGCTCCAGATCCACGCCGGGACCATCGCCGGTGACGGCCGCCTGATCTTTCACGTCGTCGCCTGTCCGTCGCCTCACGTAGACCATGATGCGGCCTCGGCCGCCTCCCGCGCGCTCGCCGTCCGCGGCGTCCCGGGGTGATTGAGTATTTTGCGCAGTCCCGGGAGGATCAGCAACGCGACCAGGAGCTCGCTGAACAGCAGGCCGTACCCCACCGCCGCGACGCCCGCCACCGGCAGCAGCACCACCGAGGACGTCAGCACCAGCACCGCCAGCCCGATCTGCACCACCGCGAGCGTGCGCGGCCTGCTCTGCGCCCGCACCCCGCTCAGATAGATCTCGATGAGCACCCGGGGCAGCACCGCCAGCGCCATCAGCCGCAGCAGCAGCGTGCCGTGCTCGGCGAAGCCGGGCCCGAAGACCGAGAGGATCAGCGGCGCCGCCAGGAACGTCAGCAGCGACACCGGCGCGATGATGAGATACGACCGCCGCATCGCCTGGCGGCAGTTGGCGGCCAGCCGGGACCGGTCGGTGGCCCCCTCCACGGTCAGCGAGACCGCCATGTTGATGGCGAGCAGCTCGATCATCGCGCCGAGGGTCTGCGCCATCGCGAAGTACCCGAACATCTCGCCGCTGATCCGCGAGGCGACGTACACCGGCAGGAAGTACACGATCGCCAGGATGGAGAACGCACCTGGGTAGTCCCCGGCCAGGAACCGGCCGATCTCGCGCAGCCGCGGCGGCCGGGACCCCGCGGGGGCCCGCTTGGCGTGCCGGGGCACCAGCACACCGAAGATGAAGAGGTTGACCGGGACCAGCGCGATCGCGGTCGGGATGATCCACGACACGTAGATGCCGTCGTCGGGCAGCGCGCCCGCCAGCGCGACCAGCAGCCCCATCTTGATCAGCCCGAAGCACAGGCTGTTCACCGGCACCCACACGGCCTTGCGCAGCCCGGCGAGCACCACGTCCTGCAGGGTGAAGATGCACCAGATGGCCACGGAGGCCAGGAAGAACAGCCCCGGCCCGACCCCGGCGAGGGTCGAGTAGTTCTCCCCCCACACCGGCAGTGTGAGCAGGAACCCGACGGCGGCGGCCACGGCGGTCAGCGTGGCGATGAGGTACCCGCGCCCGATCAGCCCGCCCGTGCGCCGCCCGGCGATCGGCACGAACCGCGCCAGCGCGCCGGTGAGGCCGAGCGCGATCAGCCCGGCGAACAGCCGCATGGCCGTGATGAGGGCCTGGCTGCGCCCGAAGTCCTCGGGGGAGTACATGCGCGCGGCGAGCAGCCAGTAGCCCATGCCGAGCACCGCCGTGAGGCCGGTGTTGGCCATCAGGGCGTAGCCGTTCAGGAAGAGAGGATTGCGCAGGTCGCGTAAGAATCGGCGCCGCAGTACGGCCAGCCGTCCGGCCGTCTCGCGCCCTTCCTCCCGCTCCGGCTCGTCGTGCGCGGCGGTCGTGCTCATGGCCGCGTCACCCCCCTCATTCGTCACGCGGCGTCCTCGCGGAAGTGGTCACTCACGCCCGGCCACGTGGCGCAGACCGTACCGCGTGCGCCGCACCACCGCGTATCCCTTGGTCAGGGCGCGCTCCTTCAGGTAGATCATCGGCACGCCGCGGCCCTCCACCGCACGGCGGAAGCGGTCCATGGTGGTGGACCGGCCCACGGTCAGGCGTGGCAGCGCCATCACGTCGGCGCCGTCGTCGGCGAGCGCGTTGGCCACCGCGCAGGCGGCCCAGTATCCGGCCTTGCGCACCTCGCGGCGCACCCGGGTGCTGGAGTAACCGTACGGGTAGGCCATGGTGGCCACCGGGCGGCCCACCTTGTCCTCCAGCAGCGCCTTGTTGCGGCGCAGCTCCTGGCGCAGGTCGTTGTCGGAGAGCTGGTCGAGCTGCGGGTGGCTGTGGCTGTGCCCGGCGATCTCGACGCCGCAGGACGCGGCCTCGCGGATCTGGCTCCAGCTCAGCATGCGGTCCAGCGGCTTGCCCGCGGCGTCCTGCCCGGCGTCGCTGAGCCACCCGCTGGTCACGAACACGGTCGCGGGGAAGCCGAGGCGCTCCAGCACGGGCAGGGCCTCTGTGTGGAAGTCGGCGTACCCGTCGTCGAACGTCACCACCACCGGCCGCTCGGGCTCGGGGGCGCCGCCGGTGCCGTACAGCGTGGCGACGAGGTCGCCGAGGGTCAGCGGGGTGAAGCCGCGGTCCTTGAGGTAGGTCATCTGCGACTCGAACATCGACGGACGGACCGCCAGCGGCTTCGTCCCGCTGGTCGGCCGGTCGGTGACCGAGTGGTACATCAGGATGGGTACGCGCATGTGATCACTGTTCCTGGTCGTTGGGCGCGCCCGTCCGGGTCCCGCGCAGCCGCAGCCGGGCGGATCCGACGGCGAGTCCCCAGGCGGTCCAGGCCAGCCCGACGACGATCGCCCCCGCCCTGGACAGGCCCGCCGGGTCGCCCCGCAGCGCCTCGCCCACGCCGCGCAGCACACCCGCGGGCAATGCCTTCATCGCGTGGGCGCGCTCGCTGGACAGCCCGTCCGCGGCGCCCACGCTCTGCGCCACCAGGGCCTTGGACAGGCCTTCGGCGTAGCAGCGGGAACGGAAGTAGCGGAACGTCGCCCGCACGGCCGGCACCCGGTGCCCGATCATCGCCCGCGGCTCGAACATCATGATCGAGCCGGGTCTGCGCTGGGAGAGCCGGATGCAGAACTCGGTCTCCTCGCAGCCGAGGGGGCGGCTCTTGCGCCCCTGCACGCTGCGGCCGATGCCGGAGTGGAAACCGCCGACCCCCTGCACGGCCTCCCGGCGGAAGGCCGCGTTGCCGCCCATCACGTTGCGGATGGGTTTGCGTTCCGCGGGCAGGCCGCGATAGGTGCACCCGACGGTCCAGTCGAACTCCTCGGGGAACCACCGCGGCCGTGCGCCCGTGTCCCAGAGCGGCTTGGTCAACCCGCCGACCCCCACGACGGCCGGGTCCGCGCCATGCCGCTCGGACATCGCCTCCTCGAACGCCTCCAGCCATCCGGCGTCCGCCACCGCGTCGTCATCCAGGAACGCCACGACGTCACCCGTCGCGGTCGCCGTCCCGGTGTTCTTCCCGCCGGACAGACCCCGGTCGTGGCTGTTCTCCACGACGATCGCGTCGGTGTACTCGCCCTTCAGCCGCAGGTGCAGCTCGGGGTTGTAGTCGACGACGAGGATCAGCTCGTCCGGTGGGCGCCGCTGGCCGCGCACCGAGCGCACGGCCGCGCCGATGTCGTCCCACCGCTCCTCGGTGTAGACGCAGATGACGACGGAGATCTTCATCGTGGTTACGCCGCGCCCTGGTCGGCCGCGGGCTGCCGCTCGGCCGGCACGAGGCCGACGTCGAGCGTGGGCCGCCGCCACTCGCGCATGATGGTCTTGAGCACCCGCCAGCCGTCGCGGACGGCGCGGAGGTTGCTCTCGCCGTGGATGCGGCACCGCTCGTGGCTCGGCACCTCGTGCACCTTCAGGCCCGCCTTGGCCGCCCGGATGTTCATGAGGGTCTCCACCTCGAAACCCGCGCAGTCGAGGTCCAGGGTGTCCAGGTGGCGCGCCCAGAAGGCGTTGTAGCCGTAGCACAGGTCGGTGTACTTCGTGCCGTAGATCCAGTTGACCAGGGTGCGCAGCACGCTGTTGCCGAGCCTGCGGCTGAAGGTGAGGTCGTCGCTGCCGCCGCCGCTGGCGTACCGGGAGCCCTTGACGAAGTCGGCCCCGGCGACCAGCGCGCTGACGAAGTGGACGATCTCGCGGCCGTCGGTGGAGCCGTCGGCGTCGATCATGACGATGATGTCGCCGGTGCACGCGGCGAAACCGGTCGACAGGGCGTCGCCCTTGCCCTTGCCGCGCTGCATCACGACGCGGAGGTTGGGGCGGAGCCTGCGGGCCACCGCGACGGTGTCGTCGGTGGAGTTGCCGTCGACGAGCACGATCTCGTCGATCCAGTGCGGCAGCGTGGCGAAGACGTGCGGAAGGTTCTCCGCCTCGTTCATGGCCGGGACGACCACGCTGACGGTCGGGGATATGGCCAGGTGCGGGGTGAGGGGGGTGAAACGGTCCACGGTGGGAAGCGGTCTCAGGGTGCCAAGCTGAGTCTTCCCATTGTGCTTGGTGGTCATCTCGGGACTCATTTTTGAGGGATGTCCTTCCGGGCGGTCTGACATCGGCGGCGACTGCCAATAGGACCGGCGCGACTGGACGGAGAGGGGTTTCCCCGTCCCGGTCAGAGCAGTAGAGGGGTGTCGGCTCGTTTCGGGGGAGAGCTTTTCAGCTGGCCCCCGAGGGTTCCTTCTGTATGGCGTCGGGCTGGAGGGTGGTACGGACGCGCCCGAAGCCCTTGAGTAACCGGTCGGCCAACCGGTAGAGCGACGGACGATCGACGACGATGCTGCGTGCTTTGTTCACGGGTGTCCGGCCCATCCAGTGAACGGCGGCCGTCGGCGACGGCCGGGAGACCCGGCCCTCGGAGACGTGGATGACGCCGCTCTTCAACCAGCCTTTGTACTCCCGGCCCCCCTTGCCCATGTCGACCTGGCCCAGACCGTGGGACGCGGCCTGCTCCGCCATGTGCAAGTGGTGCATTATCCCGGGGGAGTACCGGGCGAACTCCGGGTCGTACGCGGGGAACCAGCCGACCAGCGTGTTGTGCGTACGCAGGCCGAAGTGCCCCGCCACCGGGGTGTCCCCGGCGTAGAGCATGGTCAGCACGCCGCCGAACGACGGGGTGTCGGTGGCGTGCATCTGCTCGATCAGCTCGACGATCCAGGGCTGGGCGAAGCGGTCCACCCGTCCGGTCCGGCGGTACTGATCGGACTTCCAGTTGGTCAGCGTGCGCATCGACTCGGGATCGGTGGCGCGCCATTCCATCCGGACCTCGCCGTGCTCGCGGGCGAGCTTGCGTTCCTTGTAGCGGATGGTCTTGTAGTTCTTCGGCGAGTGTTCGCGCACGTGCGCGACATAGGCCTCGAACCCCGAGGTGAGGTCCATGACCGGCACGGGCCGCACCGCCGACTCGTGCGGCACGAACGTCGGTTGTCCCGCCACCATATGGTCGAAGTCGAACACCGAGAGCCCGCAGGCCCGCAGCAGCGTGCGGGCGCACAGCTCCAGGCCCGGCTCCGAGATGAGGCCGTGGCAGGTGGTCAGCCAGCTGCCGAGCGGCTTGCCGATGCCGAACGAATGCCGCTCGAAGGGCAGGAACGCGACCACGTCGCCGCCGTCCTCGACGACGGCGACGCGCGCGAAGGAGCGGAGCCGGTCGACGGCCAGGGCGAACTCGACGGAGAGAAAGGGGTTGTCCAAGGAAGGGCACGTCCGCTGGAGGTCACGCCACAGCGCGAGCTCGGGCTCGCCTAAGTCCCCCGGGCGGACCACTGTCACTTTCACTTCGACCGGGCCCCCTCTTCGGTGTGCAGACTGCCGTTCCCCCGGTACAGAGACCGAAGCACCCACATGAACCCACCGAGGACCGCGACGGTGGCCACCCCGGCGCGGGGAGACCAGGCGTCGAAAAGGAGCATGGCCTCGGCTAATAAGACGTTTATAACGAGACTCGCCGCGGCGCCCACCGTTAGAGCGGCGAGTGGGTCACGATCACGCAACAGTCCGACGACCGCGGCGCCCGGGACCACCAGCAGGAACAACGGCGTGAGGATCACGCGCACCGGCGTCTGGATGTCGGCCAGCGCGATCACCGCTCCCGCGGCGCACGCGATCGCCAGCACCCACCCGAGCACTGTCCGATTCGTACGCATGTCTCCTGGCTCCGCGGGTCAGTGGCGTGCAAATAGCTGGTTGATCGCTGTCCTCATAGGACCAACCACCCGATCCGATCGTCAATGCCGACGCCCCAACCCGGTCGCGGGTTTACCGCTTCGCGGAAACAACCGCGGCGCGGCCGGACAGACCACCAACGCCGAATAGCCGATACCCCCGAGACTTTTGGGGTTTCAGGGACCGGCGGTACCCAAGGTACCGCCGGTTTGCCCGGAGTGTGATGCCGAGGGGGGAATCAGCTCGGATCACCTGTCGCGTCACCGCTCGGCGCGTCCGTCGGGACGGGGTCCGGCGGCGAGGTCGGGTCCGGCGGAGGCTCCGACTCCGGCGGCTGCTCCTGCCCGTCCCACGACACCGCGCAGGCGGCCTCTCCCGCCGCCGATCTGAAGGTGACCAGGCCCTCGCCGGATTCGCCCGGCTCGGCCACCACGACCGCCAGGCGCGCCTTCACGCCCACGCCGAGCACGCCCCGGCCCGGCGACACCGAGAGGCCGCCGGACGCCGCCGCCGACCATTCCAGGGCGGCGTTGCGCGCTGAGATGAGGATCACACCTCCGCCTTCCTGCCCGAGCGCCCCCGGGCAGGAGAGCACCAGCCGGGCCGCGGGCTGCGCCGGGGCGCTGCGGGACGGGGAGCGCGTGGCCGAGGGGCGCGGCCTGTCCGTCGGACCGGCCGGGAACGCCGCCTCCTGGGACGGTGTCGGCGAGGCCGCGGGGGACCTGCCCGGCGAGGACCTGCTCGCGGACGGGGCGGGCCCGGTCGGGTCGGGATAGGTGATCTGCAGATCCCCGGGGGTCCGGCTGGGGAACCGCAGCATCTGCGTCCCCGGCGGCGTCGCGTCCTGTCCCGTCGCGACCACCATCGCCCCCGTGGCCAGCAGCACACACGCCACGGCCGCGAACACCGGCGTCGTCCGCCGCCCCTTACGCACCCCGGCCCGCACCGCCCGCCGATCCCTCCGGCCCCGGCCCCGTGGCGCCGTGGCCTGCCCGCCATCCGGTCCGGCGGCGGGCTCGGTCTCCCACTCATGGCCGGAACCGGCGCCGTCCGCGCCGCCGGAGAACCCGTGCTCGGTGCCGCCGGCGTAGCCGGACGACCCGTGCTTCGCGCCGCCGGACGATCCGCGTCTCGCGCCGCCGGACCTGTGCTGAGTACCGGCGTCGTACCTGTCCTCCGCGCCGGCGGCACCTGCGCCGTTCGCGTCCTCGTACCCGTGCGTCGTCCCGGTGGCGTGGCGCCCGTTCGCACCGCTCGCGACGGCGCCGTTCGTCCCCGCGGTGTACCGGACGATGGCGGTGCCGGCGGGATACCGGACGGTGTCCGGGCCGGTGGCGTGCCGTGCGGTGTCCGGGCCTGTGGCGTGCCGTGCGGCGTCCGGGCCGGTTGGCTGCCGGGCGGGGTCCGCGGCGGTGCGGTCGGCCTTTGTGCGGCGGCCCAGGCCGGTGCGATCGCCCCGGGCGCGGCGGTCGGTGCCGGGCGGGGGGAAACCGTTCTTGTCGAACCGCTCGGTCGCGGCGAGGACGGCGGCGCGCTCCGCGTCGTCCCCGATCCCCGAGCACGTCTCGGCGACCCTGCGGCGCAGGGACAGCGGCGGGAACGCGACCGGCACGGCGTCCAGGAGCCGCTCCGAGGTCACCCGGCGGCGCCGCCCGTCGGTGCATTCCTCGCACCCGCCGATGTGCCGGGTCAACCGTCGGCGCAGCGGCTGCGGGAAGGGCCCCTCCAGGGAGTCCACGAGCGCCGACAGGTCCGGGCAGTGCGCCCGCCCCGTCCTGGCCAGGATCACCGCCGCGCCCGCGTTGTCGAGCTGCTCACGGGCCCGCCCGAGCCTGTTCCCCGCCTGCCGGGACGTCAGCCCGAGCACCACCCCGATCTCGGCCGTCGTCAGCCCGTGCCGCACCGCCAGCAGCAGCACGTCCCGCTCCCGCTGCCCGAGCTCGCCGAGCGCCTCCCGGACCACCGCCGTGAGCTCGGGGTCCTCCACGTCCTGGTCGTGCTCGTGCGGCCGCCCCCCGGCGAACCCGTACGCCGGGGTCCGCCCGCGCCGGTCACCGCCCTGCACCCGCGACTCACCGGCGTGAAACCGCGTCAGCGCGTACAGCCACGCCCGCAGCCGCGACGTCTCCCGCAGCAGATCCGCGCGCCCGTGCGCCGTGACGATGGCCGCGTGCACCGCGTCCGCCGCCGCGTCGGTCTCGTGGACCAGCGAGTAGGCGTAGTCGTTCAGCCGATCGGCGTAGGCGTCGTAGAGCCCGTCGGCCGCACGCTCCTCCGCCCGGCGCGCTGCCTCCGCCAATCGCTGATCGTCGGCACGCCCGACCTCCGGCCATCCAGGCACGAATATTCCTCCCCGCAGTACGGGCCCTGACTTGCCGTGCTCTCACACTCGCGAGGACGAAAACCCCTCGCGCCCGGCCCCACACCGCGTAGGACGTCTTATTCCCCAACCCGGTTCACCCGGGATCGTTTGATAATCATCTGGTATGACCTGGGAAAACAGGGTTTGCTGAGGTATGTGAAACGCGTGTGACCCACGAGTCACGCCGCTACTCGGGAACGCGCGGGCCGGGGCACGGCGAAGGCCCCGCGGGCGGGTGCTCGCGGGGCCTTCGGGAGGCGGCGGGTTACTGGCCGCCGTTGCAGTTGGGGGCGCAGAGGCGGCGGGAGATGCCCTCCAGGAAGACCTTGCGGATCTCCAGGGCGTTGTTGGGGAAGAACGCCTCGCCCTGCGTGGCCTTCGCCAGGTTCTGCATCTGGCGGCGGCCGGCCGCGTCGTTGGCGCCGAGGCCGATGATGATGACGCTGATGGGCTGCGTCTCGTCGAACTCGTCGCGGAGCTTGCGGAGGATCTCGGCGTTGGTGATGCCGCCCTCGGGGTCGTCGTTGCCCACGCCGTCGGTGAAGATCAGGATCGTGTTGATCTTGTCGGCCTCGTACTCGGCCTTCATCTTGTCGTAGGCGGCGGCCAGGGTGTCGTTGAGGCCGGTGTCCCCGGTGGGCTTGGCCTTGATGGAGGCCAGGGAGCGGCTGATGACCTCGCGCCGCGTGGTGCCGTCCAGTGGGCCGCCGATGGGGCCGATGCCGACCGCCTGGCGGTAGTCGACGCCCTTGCCGTTGAGGTTGGTGGAGAAGACCCAGGTGCCGATCTCGGTCTTGTCGGGGAAGAGCTTGAGGCCCTCGATCGCGGTCTGCGAGATCAGCCGCATGCGGTCGCCGGGGGCGCCGACGGCGGGCAGGGCCATCGTGCCGGAGATGTCGAGCAGCGCCAGGATGCGCCCGCCGAGCTTCAGGCGGGACCACGCCTGCGACAGCTGGGTCACCGTCGCGGCGTCGGGGATCTTGATCGCCCGGGGCGCCTTCGGGTTGAGGCCGTTGGCCTGGCTGATGGCGCCGCCGCCCTTCCCGTCGGGGGTGCGGAAGCCGTGGTCGCGGATCGTCTTGCGGGCCGTCGCGCCGTTCAGGGCGGTGGCGAACGCCTTGGCCGCGTTCCGGGTGGCCTGGTCCTTGGCGGTGATCAGCACGGGGTAGTCGAGGCTGATCGTGCCCTCGGCCGGGTAGAGGCCGACCATCTGGCCGCCGTTCTTGTTGTTGAACGCCCAGATGCTCTGCTCGGACGCGATGCCGATGGGCGCGCGCGACGACTGCTTGCCCATGGTGGCGAACATGTTCGCCGGGGAGGTCACCGCCGACTCCGACAGCTGCCGCAGCACGCCGACCAGCTGCTCGTCGCCCGCGCCCGAGGTCTTCAGGATGCCGGCGCCGGCGAGCAGCGCGCTCAGGCCGGCGGCGTTCTGGGTGGGGTCGAGCGGCAGCACGCGGACCCGGCGGCCGAGGCCGTCCGGGGTGGCGGCGTTGGCGGCGGACATCAGGCCGCTCCAGCTCGGCTCGCCGAACGCGCTGCCGAGCTTCTCCACCACGGCCTTGGGGGCGGTGAGGATCACGGGGGAGCGGGCGATGCTGCCGACCGGCGCCGAGATGCCCGACCCCTTGGGGGTGGAGCGCAGCTTGGCGACCCAGAGGCTGGAGTCGGGGATCCACATGTCGGAGTCGAACCTGCCCGCCGTCGCGCCCGAACCCGCGATGGAGTTGGTCACACCCGCGGAGTCGCTGTCCTTGACCGTCACCGCGACACAGCCGCCGTTGTCCGGAGTGGCGCTCTTGGAGAAGCCTGCGGCGATCTTGGTGATCGCGGGGGCGATGTCCGGCGACGCGACCACCTGGAGGGCGACCTTGTTCTCCCCGCAGCCCTGATCCCTGCTCATGATCACGTACGCCGCCACACCGAGCAGCACGGCCAGCGCCACGGCGCCGGCCAGGGGTACCAGCACCTTCCCCCGGCCCGCCCGGCGGCGACTCGACGGCTCCTGATAGGGGTTGTAGCCGCCGTCAAGCTCGTCAGTGCGGTGACGTCCGCCCACGGTTTGTCCTCATTAAGGTGTCGATCTTTCCGGAATCCGGACCGCTGTTCAGCGACCATATAGGGAGATCCGGGGTAATGCGTACGGAACCATAGCGGTAACCGTTTTGTCAGCAAAACCGATCTTTTGGTGCGCCGATTACGTTCTGTGAGGCACCGATGGACGCCTTGTACCGATAAACGCGATACATCTTGACAGCCCCCTGACGCGATGTATCGTAACCGCCATACCGAAAGCCCCGGAGGGGGCGAACGGGGGAGGCGCCCATGACCACGCTGGTACGGCTGCGGCCCGCAGAGGCGGCCCCGGTGGCCGGCGCGCGGGTGCCGAGAGGCGCCAGGCCCGATCTCCTGCTGATCGAGTTCGGCGGGCCCGAGTGCCTGGAGGTCATCCGCCGGGTGCTGCGGGACTCGGAGAACGTGCGGGACGTGCTGGTGGCCGGGCGGGTGTGCCGGGCCCTGGCCGATCCCGGGACCGGGCCGGGCGTCGCGGGAGACCTGCGGGCGCAGGGACTGGAGCTGGCCGTGGTCATCCTTCAGTGGGGGCAGGACTCCCCGCGCCAGGCCCTGCCCCCCTCCCGTACCGCCACGCCCGCGAGGACCAGCGCGACCGCGGGGTCCAGCCACCACCAGCCGAACGAGTTGGCCGTGAGCCCCACGAGCACCCCGCCCGCCAGCAGGGAGCACAACACGTTCTGGGTGCCCTCGCCGGTGGTCGCCGCCGACCCGAGGCGCCTGCCGAGCCTGCGCTTGGCCACGCCCAGCAGCGGCATGCTCACCAGGCTGATCGTCGTCACCACCATGCCGAGCACGGTGGGCGCCGACCGCTGACCCGCGCCGAGGTCGTACAGCACGTGCGCCACGAGATACGGCGCCAGCACCCAGAAGCTCACCGCGACGGCCTTCCCCGCCCGCTCCTCCGCCGTGTGCGAGTGGAGCCTGCGGCCGGTGAACCGCCATATGACGATCAGGCTGGCCAGCGCCTCCACCAGCGCCGAGCAGCCCCACCCGATCAGCGCCACCGAGTGGGCCGCGAGGCCCGCCGCCAGGCCGAGCACGCTCTCCGCGCCCAGCCACACCAGCGTTCCCACCGACAGCGCACGCGCCCGCCGCGCGTCCCGCAGGAACGTTCCCACCGCCTCAGCCGGCGGTGGCGGACGTAGGGGGGTGTTGGGATCTGGCACGATGACTCCCTGATCGATTGGAAATCGTCCTGACGACTTTGAGTAGCGTACTCGTCACTCAGAGTGTCGGCGCGTGCTCCGCAGGGGTTGTGGACGGGATGGAGGATGGGCGGTGCCGTTCACGCCCGCGCATGTGGCGGTGGTGATACCGCTGGTCCGGTGGAGGCGGGTGCGGGGGGTGCTCGACCCCTGGGCGCTGGCGGTGGGGGCGATGGTGCCCGACCTGCCGCTGTTCCTGCCTTACCTGCAGGACTACACGCGGTGGCACACGCCCGCGGGGGTGGTCACCGACGACGTGGTGGCGGTGGTCGTGGTGCTGGCGTTCTTCCAGTTCGTGGTGCGCGATCCCCTTACGGCGCTGCTGCCGCCGTCGCTGTCCGGCCGGGTCGCCGCGCTGCCGGGGCCCGCGTGGCGGCGGGCGCACGCCATCGTGCTGGGCGCGGTGGCGGGGGCGGGCAGCCATGTGCTGTGGGACTCGTTCACGCACGACTGGGGCGCGGAGTTCTGGGGCTGGGCGTGGTTGTCGGAGCCGCTGGTGCCGGGACTGCCCGGCTTCCGTGCGGCCCAGTACGCCTCGTCGCTGCTCGGGATGGCGGTGACCGCCTGGTGGGTGGTGACGGCCCTGCGTGCCGAGCCCTCGCAGCCGCCACCCGACCGGCTGGCCCTCCCGGCGGCCGTCCGCTGGGGCGTGCTCGGCGGCGCGGTCGCCGCGGCCTGCGGCGCGGCGGCCGTGTGGACGCTGGTCGACCCGCCCAACCCCGTGTTCGGCTGGGCGGGCGTGGTCACCAAGACCGGCGTCGGCGTGATCGTCGGCTGGTGCGCGGTCATCGCCGCGTACGCCCTGACCTGGTGGCTCCGCCGCGCCGTACGCTCCTCCCGCGCCTGACGGCGGCTCGCACGCTCTTCCCCCGCGTGACGGCGCGGCCCCGCCCGTCGTCCGCGGGGTCTCCGGACCTGGTGTCCGGCGGCGGGGCATACGCTTGAGCGCGTGCCTGATCTCGTTCCGGTGGAGGATCCCGCCGATCCCAGGCTCGCCGACTACATGCGGCTGCGCGACGTCGAGCTGCGCAAGAGCCTGGAGGCCGAGCGCGGGCTGTTCATCGCCGAGGGGGAGAAGGTCATCCGGCGGGCCGTCGCCACCGGGTACCCGATCCGGTCGGTGCTCACCACGCCCCGCTGGCTCCCCGGGCTGGCCGGCGTCCTGGGGGACGCCACGGTCTACCTGGTGCCGCCGGACGTGATGGAGGGCATCGCGGGCTTCACCGTCCACCGGGGCGCCCTCGCGTCCATGGCGCGCGTCGAGCTGCCCGCCGTGCGGGACCTGCTGGCCGGGGGCGGGGACCGTCCGCCCCGCCGGGTGGTCGTCCTGGAGGACCTGGTGGACCACGGCAACGTCGGCGCGGTGTTCCGGTGCGCCGCGGCGCTCGGGGTGGACGCGGTCGTGTTGTCGCCCCGGTGCGCCGACCCGCTCTACCGGCGGTCGATCAAGGTGTCCATGGGCGCGGTGTTCGCCGTCCCCTACGCCCGGATGACCGACTGGCACCACGGCCTGGCCGAGCTGCGCGACGCCGGTTTCCAGACCCTCGCGCTCACCCCCGACCAGACCGCCGCCCCGCTGGACGGGGTCGCCATGGGCGAACGGGTGGCCCTGCTGCTCGGCTCGGAGGGCGACGGCCTGTCGTCCCGCTGGCTGCACGCCGCCGACCAGGCCGTCTGCATCCCGATGAGCCCGCAGGCGATGGCCCTCGGCGTCGACTCCCTCAACGTGGTCGCCGCCGCGGCCATCGCCTGCCACGGGCTGGTCGGTCAGGTCGGGGACAGGCGGGAGAGCAGGTAGCCGGGCCAGCTGCCGTGGGCGCTGATGTCCAGGGCGCCCGCGGCGGCGTAGGACTCGCAGAGGAAGCCGTGGACGTACCGGCCGCCGTCGAGTTCCAGCGTGCCGAGGCCGAGCGGTGGGGCGATCATGGTGAGCAGCGTGCCGAGCGCGGCGGCGCCGATCTCGTACAGCTCCACCTCGACCCGCACCCCGCCCGCCGCGGCCCGCACCAGCCCGGCCCGGGGCACCGCGCCGTCCAGTGCGTAGAGGTGGTAGCGGGGGGCGGTCAGCGCGGTGCCGAGCGGGGTGGCGCCGAGCCCGACCAGTTCCCCGTGCAGCGGCTGGCCCGACCGGTGCGCTCCCACGACGGCCAGCACCGGCACCGGGCCGTCCCCCGGAGGAGCCGGGGACGGCACCGAGGCGAGCGCGGGGGAGCGGGTGGCGGACACCGATCCGTTGGACGCCCTCGGCGCGGCCCCGGCGGCCTTCGCGGACGGGACGGGGTAGGAGGCCGCGACACCCGCCAGGAGGGCGTCGGAGCCCGCGGGGCCGAGCAGGGTGATGCCGTGCGGGCGCCCCGCCGCGGTCATGCCGGCCGGGACGGAGAGACCGGCCAGGTCCAGCAGGTTGGTGAACTTGGTGTAGTGCCCGAGCATGTCGTTGCGGGCGATCGGGTCGGCCAGCATCTCGCCGATCGTGAACGTCGTGGGCACCGTGGGCACGACCAGCACGTCCATCGACGCCCACTCCCGCATGGTGCGGGCCCGCAGCTCCCGCAGCCGGTAGTACCCCTCGAAGGCGTCCACCGCGGTGAGCTGCCGCCCGCCGTCCAGGATCTTCAGCGTCACCGGGTGCACCATGTCGCGATGTCGTTCGGCGAAGCCCCCGAAGGCGGCCAGCCGCTCGGCCACCCACGGCCCCTCGTACAGCAGCCGCCCCGCCGCGACGAACGGATCGAGGTCGACGGGCACCAGCCGGTGCCCGAGCCGGGCCAGCGCCCCGGCCGCCTCCTCGAACGCCGCCGCGGCCGCGTCGTCCCCGAAGAACTCCGGCTCGCGCGGCACCCCGATCCGCAGCGGCCCCACCGGCGGCGCCGTCGCGGGCACCGCCGGGAACGGCCGGGACCACGGGTCGCCCGGCTCGGTCCCCGCGATGACCGACAGAACGGCGAGCCCGTCCGCCACCGACGTGGCGAACACGCTCGGGCAGTCCAGCGACGCGCACGCCGGGACCACGCCGAGCGTGCTGACCAGGCCCCGGCTGGGCTTCACCCCGACCGTCCCGGTGAGCGCGGCGGGCACCCGCCCGGACCCGGCGGTGTCGGTGCCGATGGCGAAGGACACCAGCCCGGCGGCCACCGCCACCGCCGAGCCGGAGCTGGACCCGCCGGAGATCAGCCCCGGCACGAGCGGCGACTCGCACGCGCCGTACGGGCTGCGGGTGCCCGACAGCCCGGTGGCGAACTGGTCCAGGTTCGTCTTCCCGACGAGCAGCGCGCCCGCCGCGATCAGCCGGTCCACCAGAGGCGCGTTGCGGTCGGCGATGTACGCGTACCCGGGACACGCCGCCGTGGTGGGCATCCCCGCCACGTCGACGTTGTCCTTGACCGCGAACGGCACCCCGTACAGCGGCGGCCGGTCCGTCGCCTCGGCGGCCAGCAGCGCCGCGTCGGCGAGCACGTCCCCGGCCGAGCGCAGGGTGATCCACACGTGGTCGTCACCCCGCGCCGCGATCCGCCGTAACACTTCCTCGGCGACGCCGACTGGATCGGCCGATCCGGTCCGGTAGCGGTGGGCGAGTGTCGCGAGGTCGAGGGCGCCGTCCATGCGGTTCCTTCCTAAGCGAGGGTCATGACGCCGCCGGGAGGTCGGCGGTGGCGGGGGCCGGGGGTGCCGGTTCCTCCCGGGCGGCGTCGGTCGTGCCGGGGCCGTCGTCGGCGGCCCCGGTCTTGATGAGGGGGAACAGCAGCAGGATCAGGCCGGCGAACAGGTACCCGAGCGCGACCTGTGGATTGGCGCCCCATTCGACCTTCTCGCCGTGGATGAGGCCGATGTACGCCAGCGCCGCGCCCGCCGCGGCGTACCCGGCGGCCCACAGGAACGACCGGTCGATGATGAACGCCGTGATCGACCCGAGGATCAGACCGGCGAGCACCGCGCCGCCGCCGAGCAGCGCCGTCCCCTCGTACACCGTGCCGCTGGCCGCGATGGTGTCGTATCCGACCTGCCGGGCGCTGGTGCCCGCCGCCGCCAGCGCGTTGTCCATGTACCCCTGCGCCCACGCGGCGATGTTGGGGATGATCGCCATGACCACGGCCACCGCGTGCGCCTTGGGCACGGCCTGGAACGCCTGGGCGCCGATCAGCAGGCCGATGTACAGCAGGATCGGCACGATCGCCGGTGCGGGCAGGATCGCGCCGAGCACGGCGAACATGCCGAGGAAGCAGAACAACGCGATGACGACGCCGGTGGCCATCGAGTAGCTGCCCCGGCCGCCCGCGGCCTTCCATCCGGGGTGGCCGATGTACACGGCGGGCGGGAACGGCGAGCCGAGCATGGAGCCGACCACCGCGCCGGTGCCGTCGGCGAGCAGCACTGACCGCAGGTTGTACGCGTCGCCCGCGGCGGCGGCGCTCTCGACGTTGCTCATGCCCTCGGTGAAGTTGTAGATGCCGAGCGGGATGGCGGTGGCGAGCAGCGGCGAGACCTCGCGCAGGCCGTCGATCAGCAGGTCGAGGTTGAGCGTCGGCAGGCTGATCGCGATGTTGCTCGCGGCGGCGCCCACGTCGGCGGGCTCCATGTAGCCGCCGATCCACGCGATGGCGGTGCCGACGAGCAGCGCGGCCAGCCCGACCGGGATGTTCCCCGGCAGCTTCAGGTTGGTGAAGAACCCGACCAGGATGATGACCAGGACGGGCAGCGCGATCCAGGCGGCCTCCCACATCTGCGCGGCGGGCCGCATCGAGATGAAGGCGATCGAGATGCCGGCCAGGGTGCCGAGCATGGCCGCCCGGGGCGTGAAGCGGCGGATGTACGGCCCGACGAAGGCGCCGATCAGCACGATGACGCCGATGATGAAGCACCAGGCCAGCCCGGCCGCCCACGCCTGGATGGGGTTCTTGGTGGCCAGGTAGGTGGGCAGCATGATGACGAACACCACGATGAACATGTGCGGCACGCTCGGGCCGTACGGCATCGCGCAGACGTCGGTGCGTCCCTCGCGCCGGGCCAGCCGCCGGGCGAGGTAGGAGTAGTACACGTTGCCGATGAGCAGCTGAATGCCCATGGCGGGCAGGATGACGCCGAACACGTCGGAGCCCGGCAGGTGCACGACCCCGAGGCACAGGCCGCTCAGCACCAGCACGTTCACCATGACGTTGAAGCCGAGCCCGAAGAAGGCGTTGGTGTCCCCGGCCACCCACCAGGAGAGACGTTGCTGGTCCGGGGGGGTTGTGGTGGTCATCGGTCAGCTCCGGGTCTCTAGGGCCTTGATGTAGTGGGCGGCGGGGGCGACCCAGCCGAAGATGCCGCCCTGCGCGGCGATCATTTCGAGGCCGTACCGCTGGAATTCGGCGAAGTACGAGCCCACGCAGTCCGACAGCACCAGGCACTCGTAGCCCCGGTCGTTGGCCTCGCGGACCGTGGTGTGCACGCACACCTCGGTGGTGACGCCGGTGACGATGAGGCTGCGGATCTCCCCGTCCTTGAGCACCTGGTCCAGGTCGGTGGCGTAGAACGATCCCTTGCCGGGTTTGTCGATGACCAGCTCGCCGGCGACCGGGGCGAGCTCGTCGATGATGTCGTGCCCGTACTCCCCGCGGATCAGGATCCGGCCCTTCGGGCCCGGGTCGCCGATGCGCAGGGACGGCGCGCCGCGGTTCAGCTTTGCGGGCGGGCAGTCGGACAGGTCGGGCCGGTGGCCCTCCCGTGTGTGGATGACGGTGACTCCGGCCGCACGGGTGGCGGTCAGCGCGTCGCGCAGCGGCGGGATGACCCGCCGGAGCATGTTGACGTCGTTGCCCAGGGTCTCCCCGAATCCCCCGGGCTCGACGAAGTCGCGTTGCATGTCGATGACCAGCAGTGCCGTGTGTCTGGGGTCGAATCCGTAGGCGTACGGCTCAGCCTCGACGAGAAGCGGATCGGACACGTTGGCTCCGTTCTCCTTCAGATCCTCAATCGTCGATTGTCGACAGAATTGTGTCCGGCGCCGGTCGCTACGGTTACGACTCTGTTAGCGGTGCCGCTGAGTGCCGGGGCGACGCCGTGCGGCGACCGTGGATCGGTAGGGGGCGCTAGCCGATGTAGGTCCGCGCGCCGTGCCGCGCGAGGCCGTCCAGGGCGCGCACCTGGTCGCCCGAGGCGATGGCCTCGAACAGCCGCCGGTGCCGCTCCACGCCCTCCGACGGGGCACGCTGCTCGGCCTCCCTGCGCAGGTTGGCGGCCATGTAGAGCTGCAACTTGAGGATGACCGGCTCGTACGCCAGCAGCAGCTGGCGGTGCCCGGACAGCGCCACCAGCGCCACGTGGTACCGCCGGTGCGCCTCGTTCTCGGAGTACGGGTCGTCCTGCTCCACCGCCGCGGCCATGTCGTCCAGAGCCTTGGCGAGGTCGCGCAGGTCGGTCACCCCGGGCAGCGCGGTCTCCACCGCGTAGCGCTCCAGCACGTCGCGCAGGCCGAACAGCTCGTCCACGTCGTCGTGGGACAGCTCGGCGACCCGCACACCCCGGCGCGGCGAGTGCTCCACCAGGCCCTGCTGGCCGAGCAGGCGCAGCGCCTCGCGCAACGGGGCCCTGCTCGTGCCGAACCGCTGGGTGAGCTGCTCCTCGATCAACCGCTCGCCGGGGGCCAGGGTCCCGCTGAGGATCTCGTGACGGATACGCCGCATCGAGAGCTCGACGAGGCTGTGGGGACGCAGCACCCCCTCAGGTTCCACCCGTGCACCTCCTAGGGACGTCGCCACAACTGTCGCAGAGCAGGGACGGCCGTCCGCGTGCGGCCTGGTCCCATCTTCATTTTGTGGGACGACGGGCTCAGGTGGCCGCCACCGCGTCCAGCAGTCGCCGCGCGGTGCGGAAACGGGCGGCGGGCCCGGTGTCGCCGAGCACCACGCCGATCAGTACGTGCCCGTCCCGCTCGGCCGCGAACATCAGGCAGTGCCCGGCCGCCCTGGTGTAACCGGTCTTGACGCCGAACGCCTCGTCCGGCACCAGCTCGTTGGTGTTGCGCCACACGTGCGCCCGGTGCGCCCGGGTCTTCGCCACCGCGTGCCTCTCGGTGCCGACGATCGCGGCGATGACCGGGTCGCGCAGCGCCGCCTGGGCGAGGAGCACCTGGTCGCGGGCGGTGGAGCGGTCGCCGCCGGTCTGCGGCAGGCCGTCGGCGTTGGTGTACCAGGTGTCCTTCATGCCGAGGCTTCTCGCGGCGGCGTTCATCCGCGACACGAACCGACCCACCCCCGGGCCGTACCGCCGGGCCAGCGCCTGGGAGGCGTCCGCGCCGGACGGCAGCAGCATGGCGTACAGCAGGTCCCGCACGGTCAGGCGCTCCCCGGCGCGCAGGCCCGCGCGTGTGGCGCCGCCGGACACCGCGTGCCGCACGTCGGACGCCGAGACGGTGACCACGTCGGTCAGCGGGGCCACCTTGCGCACCACGTACGCCGTCATCACCTTGGCGAGGCTGGCCACCGGCACCCGCCGGGTCTCGCGCTTGGCGAAACGGACGGTGCCCTCGGTCGCGTCGATGAGGTACACCTCGGCGGCCGTCACCTTGGGGGCGGTGCGGGCCTGTGCCGGGGCGAGGAGGCCGGTGGCGGTCAGGACCGCCGCCAGCATGACGGTGATCACCATGCGCATCAGGTCATGATCGCACGTTCGCCTCGATGATCCGGATTCCGAGGGGAAACCAAGCCGCCACACACTGCAAGCGGACGGCAAGCGGGGAGCAACTGCGCGGGCGTAGACCTGAGGTGACTAAAGGGGAGGGATCATGAACACGCGAGGCGGTCTGGTACCGGCGATCTGGAGCGGCACGTCCACGGCGGTCAAGCTGCTGATCGCCAGCCTCGCCTTCGCCGGCGCGTACAGCGGGGTGGAGGCCACGCGCGTCGCCGCCGCGCCCCCGGCCGCCGCGCCCGCCTCGCGCACGGTCATCCAGCTGTCGGCGCAGGCGATGCCCGCCGAGTCGGTCCGCGTCCCCGAGACCGGCGTCATCAGCGTGGCCGCCGCCGAGGGCACCGGGTGCACCCGCACCTACCGCGCGCAGAGCGTCATCGACCCGCGAGGCGCGGACACCGCCGTCCTGTATGACTGGCGGCTGCTGCGCTGGAGCACCGCGACCCGCCAGTGGCGGCCGTACACCGCCTCGTCCCCGGCCGGGTTCCTCGGCGCCGGGCGCGCCGTCGCCTGGCACCCCCGCATCGTGGACAACCCCGGCCTGTACCGGGTCGAGCTGTCGGTCGCCGGCGAGGTCATGCTCAGCGAGAAGTTCCGGGTGAGCTGCTGAGCGCCGGCGCCGGCCGTCGCGGCCCGGCGAAGGGGTGTCCCGGATGGGGCGCCCCTTTTCCGTTGGTCGCTCAGGTTCCGGGTTCGATCGGCCGGCTCAGGTGCCGGGCGGGTCGCCGAGTCCCTTGCGCGCCGCGGTCACCCACCGGGGCACGCCTACCCGCTCGGCCACCGCCAGCGCCTTCTCGTAGTGCGTGCGGCCCTCCTCGGGCTGGCCCAGCCACACCGCGAGGTCGCCGAGGGTCTGCGCCACCGGCCACAACGCGACCACGCCCGTTCCCGCGCCCGCGATGCGGTCGGAGAACGGCCCGAGGGTCGAGTAGGCGTCCTGCATGCGGCCGCGGTCGTCCAGCAGCATGCCCGCGAGCGCCCGCCACATCATGGCCAGCTCGTACAGGAAGTCGGGGCGCACGGCGGGCCGGGTGGCCGCGATCGCGCGGGCGTCCTTGAGGTGGCCGGCCGAGGCCAGGGCGACCGCGTAGGCGTCCAGTGTCCACTTGGCGCCGCGGCGGTGCGCCTCCTCCAGGGGCTCCACCATGTCGGCGGCCTTGCCCTCCACCAGGCGCAGGCAGAACGTGGTGATGAGCGGGAGGTCCTGGCGGCCCTCCAGCATGCCGGCCCGCGCGGTGAGCCGGGCCGCGTTGCGGTACGCCCGCTCGGCCCCCGCCCAGTCACCGGCGATCATCAGCCGCTGGCCCGCGTACCAGGCGCCCACCGCGGACGGCGCGGGCATGTCGTACCGCCTGGCCAGCTGCTCGGCCGCGTTGATCTGGGCGTCCGCCTCGGCGAAGTCGCCGCGGGCCGCCGCGCACTCCATCAGCACCAGGTGCGCGAGGGCCTGGACGGCGATCTGCCCGGACGCCTGGCCCACCTCCAGCAGCTCGCGGCCGATGGCCTCGCGCTCGTCCACCACCGTGATGACGTACGACTGCCGCAGCCGCCCGCTCAGCGCGACCGCCAGCAGGGCCGGGTCGCCGCTGCGCCTGGCCAGCTCCTCGGCCTCCAGCGACGCCTCGTAGCCCCGTCCGGTGTTCGAGCCCTCCAGCTCCAGGGCCAGGGTGGCGAGCAGGCTGGCGCGCAGCGACTGCTCGCCCGGCGGCAGCTCGATCAGCGCCCGCTCGGTGACGTCGACGATCTCCCACGCGGTGCGGGTCAGGTCCCGGGCGATGCCCTTGTGCGGGACCGCGACCGAGGCCGCGATGCGGGCGGTCAGCTCCAGGTCGCCGAGCGGCAGGGCGGCGTCCATCGCCTCGCGGCGGCGGGCCCGCGCGGACGTCATGTCCCCGCACAGCGCGAGCGCCCGGATCAGCCGCAGCTGCAGCAGCAGGCGTTCCTTGGGGACGCCCGCGTCGGCGTGCGCCCGGTCGAACGCCGCGATGGCCCGCTCCCATAACGTCGCGGCCTCCCGGTGCGCGTAGCGCCGCTCGGCCTGCTCGGCGGCGAGGCCCGCGTAGTGGACTGCCTTGGCGGCGGTCTCGACGGTCCCCGCGGAGTCGTAGTGGTGGGCGAGGGCCGCGACGTCCGAGGGCGACATGCTCTCGATGACGTACGCGACGGCGGCGTGCAGGCGGGAGCGGCGCAGGCGCGAGGCGTCGGAGTACAGCGTGTCGCGGACCAGGTCGTGGTCGAAGCGCAGCCTGCCCGGCCCCGGCTCGGTGACCAGCCCGGCGAGCAGCGCGGCCTCCACCGCGTCCACCACGGCGTCCTCGTCGCCCGAGACGTCCACCAGCACGTCGATGTCCACGTCCCGGCCGATCACCGCGGCCTGGAGGAGGATCTGCTGGGCCGTCACCGGGAGGCGTGCGATGCGGCGGCGCAGCACGTCGCGCACCCCCGAGGGGACCTCGGAGATGATCTCGGCGGCGGTGGCGCGGCCGGTGGCGGCCTCGGAGTCCAGCAGGCGCACGGTCTCGCGGACGAAGAACGGGTTGCCGCCGGTCCGCTCGATGATGGTGCCGACCGCGTCCTCGTCGACCTCGCGGACGCAGGTGGCCCGCACCAGCTCGGCCACCGCCTCCTCGCTCAGGCCCTCCAGCTCGACCCGCACCGGGCCGAGGCGGGCCAGGGCGGCGAGCACGTCGGACTGCTGGTCGTTCAGCTCGCCGTCGCGGCAGGTCACGACCAGCAGCACCCGGCTGGTGGCCAGCAGGCTCGGCAGGGCGCGCAGCAGCGCGAGGGTCTGGTCGTCCGCCCAGTGCAGGTCCTCCAGGACGAGCAGCACGGGGGCGTCCCTGGTGATCCCGGCGATGTAGCCGCCGACCGCGCGGTGCAGGCGGAAGCCGCCGGACGCCTGGTCGTCCTCGTCGGCCGGCGCGGCGTCGTCCAGCAGCGGGGCCAGCAGGGAGCCGTACTCGCCGGTGCCGCGGACCGCGACCAGCGTGCGCAGCACCTCGACCCAGGCCCAGCCCGGCGGGGTGGCGCTGCTGTCCGGGCAGCCACCCGCGGTGGTGATCCAGCCCTGGCTGCCGAGGGTCTCGGCCAGCCGTCGTATCAGGGTGGTCTTGCCCGCGCCCGGGTCGCCGCCGACCACCGCGGCGGTGAAGCGGCCCGACAGGGCGTGCGGCGCGGCGCCGGTGAGGCGGGCCAGCTCGGCGTCCCTGCCGACGAACGGCTCGGGGGACAGCGGCGGCATGTCCGGCTGCTCCGGGCGGGGCGGCCAGGTGCCCCGGGGCTCGGCCTTCGGGCGTTGCTGCGGGACGAGTTCCAGGCCCGGATCCTGCGACAGGATGTCGGACTCCATCTTGCGTAACGCGGGTCCCGGGTCGATGCCGAGCTCGTCGGCCAGCGTGGTGCGCGCGCGGCGCAGCGCCGCCAGCGCGTCTCCCTGACGGCCGCAGCGGTACAGGCCGAGCGACAGCAGCCGCCAGCCCTCCTCACGCAGCGGGTTCTCCCCGGTCAGGGCTTCGAGGTCCGGCACGACTTCAGCGTGCAGCCCGAGACGCAGCCCCGCGTCCGCGTGCCGCTCCCTGGCCACCAGCCGCAGCTCGGTCAGCCTGCTGACCTCGGCCTCCGCCCACTGCTGCTCCGCGAAGTCCGCGTACGGCGTGCCGCTCCACAACCCGAGCGCCGTCTCCAGCGCCCCCCGCGCCGCCTCGGGATCGTCGTTGTCGAGATATTTCCCCGCCGACCGCACCAGCGACTCGAACCCGAGCGCGTCCACCTGCTCGGGCGTCGTCCGCAGGGCGTACCCCGAAGCCACCGTCACCAGCAGCCTGTTCGGCCCACCCCGGGGCCTCCCCGGCTCCAGCACCCGCCGCAGCCGTGAAATGTACACCTGGAGCCCCGACTGGGCTCCCTTCGCCGCCTCGTCCGTCCAAAGATCGAACAGCAGCGTGTCCACCGGCACGACCTGTCCCCGCGCGACAAGTAGCCGCGCGAGTACCGCGCGCTGCCGGAGCCCGCCGAGATCAACCTCGTCATCGCCGTCGTACGCCTCGACCGGCCCTAAAACCCGGAACGTCACCATCTCAGCCGCCACGCTATGCGGGCCCGTCAAGCACGCACAAGATATACGCCAAGGCCCGCCATCCTTTCCTGCCCATCCGGAACAGGGCCTCGACCCGATCACCAACGCCACGAGGCTACAGCTCCCACCCCCCGCACCATAACGATGATTCCCCCCCGACCCCCCACACTCCCCCAAACCATTCCCGCAACGCATACCCCAACCCCGCTCCGCCTCCCAGTCCCGGCGTCACGACACGACACGGTCCATACAGAGGCCGCGCTCCGCGCGAAACCCGCAAGGGCTGTTCCCTGTGGGGGGCAAGCCCCCCACACCCCCCGCCTGCCGGGCGCGCCCGTACCGGACCGCGACACGACCCGCCGAATCAAATGCGCTACAGCGGATCGCGCCGCAGCCGCATGAGCGCCGTCCGGTAGTCGGCCTCAGTGGTCAGTTGCGGGTGGCGGGTTGGGGGTCGGGGGTCGAGGGGGTGGGGGAGTTGCGGCGGAGGAGGGTCCAGCCGCCTAGGGCCAGGCCGCCCCAGGGGATTTCGATGGTGTAGGTCCAGAAGCCGAAGAGGATGGCGGCGGCGGTGGCGGCGGCCGGGGGCTGGCCGAAGGCTATGAGGAGGGCGGCGGTGCCGCTTTCCATGATGCCGGCGCCGCTGGGGGTGATCACGGCGCTGGTGAGGACGCGGCTCAGGGCGAAGACGGCCACGGTCTCCGCGGGGCCGGGGTAGGAGCCGGTGGCGGTGAGGCAGGCGGCCATGATCATGCATTGCAGGGCCAGGAAGCCGGTCATGCCCAGGGACAGGCCTGGCCAGCGGTGGTGGACGATGTCGGTGGTGTCGGCGCGGAGGCGGTGGATGGCGTCCCGGGCGAAGCGGTCGGCGGGGCGGATCTTGCGGGGGAGGATTCGCAGGAGGCCGTCCACGGCGCGGCCGAGGAGGTCGGCGGCGCGCTCCCAGTACAGGGCGGCGGCCACGACGGCCACCAGGACGAGGATGGAGACGGCGCCGCCCCAGGCGGCCGTGGTCACGCGGGAGTCGGGGATGCGGCCGGCCAGGAGCAGGCCGACGATTCCGATGGCGGGGAGGATGAAGCGGAACAACGTGTTCCAGATGCCGGTGACCAGCGTGTACACCACCACCGACCGTGTGGCGAACCCCCAGCCCTTGGTCATCGCGAACGTCAGCGCCACCCCGGCGGCGCCGCCGAACGGCAGCAGGTTGCTCACCGCGCTCCCGGCGGCGTTCAGCGTCAGGGCCCGCAGGTGCCCGAGCCCCGGCAGCGCGGACGTCATCACGTAGGTGTAGGCCCACAGGCTGGCGAACCACAGCCCGGTCATCAGCAGCACCATCGGCCAGCTCAGCGCCGCGAACTGCGCCCCGATGCTCTCCCAGCTGACCGTGGCCCCGGTGAGCCCGTGCACGATCTCCGGCAGGAACACCACGAGCAAGACCGCAAGCGCCAGCGACACCACCGACGCCCCGCCCTGCACCCACTTGTTCCCCATCCGGCCCCCTCCGCGCTTCCCGGCCACCGCCACCCCGGGCGACCCCTCCAGTCTCCTCGCCCGCCGCCCGATCGAGCGCCACGGGTACACGCAAACGTACCGGCCCCACCCCTCACACCCCCACCTCGAACCACACCACCCACCCCGAGCCCTCCCCCTCCCACCTCAGGCCGAGGACGGCGCCCGCACGAGCCGCAGAGGGTAGGGAATCCGATAAATCGGGAGAATCGGCTGCTTTCCCCTGAACAGGTCTACTGCTCCGCCTAAGCCGCACTTATGTAGATCTCACGCCAATCGGAACAAGATGAATGTACTGCTCTTCCTGTCGATCGCGTGCTTTCATGGGCCACCCTCGGGCTCTCGTCTTCGGAAATCGCCTTCTAAGGGTGCAGGTCATCGGGTAGTTTTGATTTAGGAATGAATTCACAGTCTCAGCACATTATTCGTGAGACCGGTCCGGTCTCCGTGAGATCCAGTGAGATCATCGGAGAAAAAGGATATGCCTAACCCAATAGACATCAATCCCGAGGAATCTCCGCTGGCGCGTTTCGCGTACGAGGTGCGCACCCAGCGGCTCGCGATCGGCTGGACGCAACTTCAGCTGGCTCGCAAGCTCACCGTGTCCGTCAGTGCGATCGGCATGCTGGAGACCCTCAGGCGCAGGCCCGACCGCCGGTTCGCCGACGCCTGCGACAGGCTGTTCAAGCTGGACGGGGTCTTCCACGAGCTCTGGAAGCAGACGCGCTGGGAGATGGCACCGGAGCACTTCCGGGACTTCATGGAACTGGAGGCGCAGGCCTCCGCGCTCCGGATCTGGGATCCGCTGCTGATTCCCGGGCTCTTTCAGATCGAGCCGTATGCCCGGCGGATCTTCGAGGATGAGCCCGGTATCACTGCTGAACTCGTCGATCAGCGCGTCGCACACCGGATCCAGCGCCAGGCCCTGCTGGGACGCGAGCGGGCGCCCTTGGTCTGGAGTCTCATCGACGAGGGTGTTCTTCATCGGCCCATGGGTGACAAGGGCCTGATGCACGAGCAGATGGTGCGGCTTCGCGAGGCCGTCAAGAACCCCCGGGTGACGATCCAGATCGTCCCCTACTCCGCCTGGTCCGCCGTCGGGCTCCAGGCTTCATTCACGATCGCCGAACTGCGCGGATCACCACATAGCGTGTATGTAGAAAGCGCACCACGTGGTATCACGATAGGAGACCGTGAAACGATAACGGCATTGGTGGGGCGTTTCGACGCTTTACGATCTGCGGCCTTCCCGCAGGCTCTGTCGCTCGGCATCGTCGAGGAAGTGATGACGCAATGGACCTGAGTGGTGCGAAGTGGCGGAAGTCATCCTGGTCAAGTGGTGACGGTGGGACGTGCGTGGAGGTGGCTTCCAATCTGCCTGGTGTGGTCGCCGTCCGGGACAGTAAGAAGCCCGGGGGGCCCGCTGTCGTCGTTGCGCCGGGGGAGTGGCGGGTGTTTCTGTGGGGGGCGCGGGACGGGAGAGTCTGACGTTCGTGGGGGTTTCTGGGGGCGTTTCAATTGCATGACAAGCGCATGCCAACTGCTTGCCAAGTGGGGGAGGTGAACCTGGGTGCACGAGCCGGTGATCGGCCGGCGTTAGTACGGGGAAGAGATCATGAGGAAGCGAATCGGTGCGCTGCTCGGGGGAGTGGCGCTGGTGGGGGCGGGTGTTCTGGGGCTGGCGCAGCCTGCGGCGGCGGCGACGGCTGAGCCTGCGATCTGTGCGCAGGGGGGCAGGCACTTCGTGAAGGTCGTCGGGCTGCCGGGGACGCCGCAGTACACGGTGGTCGGGTACGCGAACTGTGAGCCGGCCGACGGCAAGTACCACTCGTTCGAGGTGGACCGGCTCGGGTCGCAGGGCGAGGTCACGGGGCGTACGACCTTCTGCGTGGCGGACGGGCAGCAGGTGATCTTCGGCTGGGGCTGGCAGTGGGGCCAGTTGTCGCCGGTGCGCGAGGCCGACACCTGCACCCGCCCGCCGGTGGGCTGAGCACTCGGTAAGCCCTCGGGGAGGGCACGCTCAGGAGAGGCGAGTGGCGTACGCGGCGCGGCGCCACTCGCGTCTCAGTCTCTGGCCCGCGTCGATCAGGCCGACCAGCATGATCAGGACGACGATGCCTTTGGCGGTCTGGTCGGCGAGGGGGGTCGCGAAGACGGGGCCGGCCAGGAGGATCCAGGTCAGGACGGCGCAGATCGCGAGATTCAGGGCGATGTCGGCGCGGCGGGTCAGGGTGTGCCACTGGCCCTGCACGACCAGGATGGCCTGGAGCGACAGGCTCGGGATCACGAAGGCGAGCAGCCACGGGGCGCGGTGGCGGAAGGCGTCGTCGTAGGCGAACGCGGTGGTGGGTACACGGCCGGCGAACGCCCAGTCCATGAAGGCGTCGGGGGCGAGCAGGACGACGGTGCCGCAGAGGAAGAAGACGAGCCCGGCGGCGCGGCCGGTGCGGCTGACCCGGTCGTTGTCCACGGGCCTCGGCTTCCAGCGCGCCGTGTCCGGACGGCGGCGGCGGGCCCAGGCGGCCAAGGCGAAGAAGACGAACAGGACGCCGGGCCACCACAGCGATTGGATCGCGACGCCCAGCCACCAGTCGCGGAGCGCGTAGACGGCGTCGTCCGGTGAGGTGATCCGGCGGTGGGTGACGATGTCCAGCAGGCCGAGCAGCCAGATGACGGCCATGCCGATGACGGTGAGGCGCAGGAGGCGGCGGGAGTCGGCGGGGTCGATGAGGTTCAGGGGCGGGCGGTAGCGGGCGGCCACCTCGGCGGGGCGGCCGAAGGTGTGCAGCAGGTCGTGGGTCATGGGTTCGTCGGCGGTGCGGCGCGTCGCGACGGCGCGGTCGGCGAGTTCCTCGCGCAGGAGGGCGCGCAACTCCAGGGCGACGTCCCCGCGTTGCCTGCGGGGGAGCAGCCTGGTCACGTCAGAGACGTAACTGTCGATGAGGTCGTGGGGATTCATGACGGGCCTCCACCGGCCAGGAGGATGTCCATGGTGTCGTTCAGGCCGCGCCAGGTCTCGGAGAGTCTCCGGTACAGGCGGCGGCCCTCGTCGCTGAGCACGTAGTAACGGCGCGGCGGCCCGTCGCCGGTCCGCCATTCGCTGGTCAGGACGCCCTGGGATTCGAGGCGCCGCAGCAGGGGGTAGAGCGTGCCCTCCTCGATGGGCATGCCCTTGTCGATCAGGGACTGACGCAGCTCGTAGCCGTAGCGGAGCGTGTGCAGCTGGGAGAGGACGGCGAGCACGATGGCGCCTCGGCGCAGCTCGAGTTCGAGCTTGTCGAACGCGTGGCCGTCGGTACCCATGTGGCACACAGTACTGTGCGTCGCACGGTAGTGGCAATCGTGCGTGGCACAATCCAGGGGTGCGGTTGTGGACGGTCCAGCACCGAGCGGTCCTCGACGTGCTGGAGGGCTCCGGTGAGCTGGTCGGCGACTGGGCCAGGATGATGATCGGCTCGTACCGTCCCGCCTACGTCGAGATGGTGGCGGAGATGGCGCGGCGCGGCGTCGGCTGCGCGGGGCGGCCCCCGGTGTGGGCGTGGAGCGGCCCGGACACCCGTGACGACCGGGTGGCGCTGACGGCGGAACTGCTGCTGTGCCCCGAAGCGCCGGAGGAGTACGCGCGCTACGTCATCATCGATTTGGAGGTGCCCGGCGAGCTGGTCGTCCTCAGCTCGTACGGACGCTGGAACGACTATCTGGACGCGGTCCTCGCGGGCGGGGGATCGGCGCGCATGGACTGGACGATCGACCCGGAGGAGTTCGAGCGATCCGCCTACGCCGGTGTCCAGGCGTGCCTTCCGCGCCTGGACGGCCAGTGGGTCCTGAGCGTCCGGCCCTTCGAGCCCTCGGACGAGCCGGACGAGAGCGGCGCCGAGGCAGGCGGACTCGCCTCGCCGCACGGGGCCGCGCCGGCTCCGGCGGCCGGGCCGCAGTGATCCGTCTCCGGTACGGTTGACGGGACCCCCGGGCCGGCGACGAGCCGCCGTGATGGCGTCACCGCAATGCGATTCGGGCATCATGCCAGTTCAGCATGGGCGTTAGCGAGCGCGTGCGAACGGACGCGGAGTACGCTTCGGAAATGCCCGACTCAGCTCCCGTGCTGGACCTCGACCTTCGGCTGGTGCGGTACTTCACGGCTGTCGCCGAGCACCGGCACTTCGGCCGTGCCGCCGTGGCCCTCCACATCACCCAGCCGTCCCTGAGCCGCCAGATCCGCCGTCTCGAACAACAACTGGGCGCCCGCCTGCTGGACCGCACCCCGCAGGGCACCCTGCTCACCGAGGCCGGGGTGGTCTTCCTGCCCCGGGCCAAGGCGCTGCTGCGCTCCGCCGCCCAGGCCGCCGCCCAGACCCGGGCCGCGGCCCGGCCCAGCCGCATCACCATCGGCTACACCAGCGATCTCACCGTCACCCCCGCGGTGCGCGAGATGCGCCACCGCCACCCGGACGCCGACGTGCGCACCCTGCATCTGGACGGCAACGAACCGCGGGGAGCCTTGCTCGACCACCGGGTGGACGCGGCGGTGACCCGCCTGCCCCTGCGGACCGACCAGCTCCATGTGACGGTCCTCTACGACGACCTGACCGCCATCCCCCTGCACGGCGTCGAGCCCGGCCACGTCGTGCTCGCGACCCGCGCCGGCGACCGCAACCGCCTGCTCACGGCCTTCCGCAGGTGCGCCGAGGCCCACCTCACGGGTCCCGGTTAGACGGGCTCGCCCGGCGCGGGGTCGAAGGGGTGCTTCAGGCGGGTGCCCGGCGGAAGGTCGCGCCGCACGTACCACTCGGTGCCGAAGACGAGGCGGTACAGCGGGCCGGGGACCCGGAGCATCACGCCGAGCGTGCGCTCACCGCCGCCGCCCGAGGCCTGGGTCGCGTGGGCGGACATGCTGGCGCGTTTGGACTTCGCGTACTTGCGGACGTTCACGCGGTGGGTGATGACGTCGCCGGGGGAGTAGGCGAGCTCGAAGGAGCGCATGTCGAACTCGGGGGGGAAGCGATGGACGCGCTGGGCGAGACGCAGCGCCCGTAGCAGGGGGTCACGGTTGACGGTGGCCTCCAGCAGGATGGGGGTGCCGGCGATCACCGCGGCCCGGCCGCCCACGCGGTAGACCTGGACGTGGTCGGGGTGGCCGTAGCCGCCCGCCGGGTCGTAGATCGTCAACAGGTCGGCCTGCTCCTCCTTGAGCACGGTGGCCAGCCGCTGCGCGGCCTCCTCGATGTCGGCGTCCATGAAGGCGTTCTCGGGCCGGTCCGCCCCGCCGCCGCCGCTCTCGCTGAGCCCGGAGTCGCCGTAGCCGAGCAGCACGACCCGGGCCACGCCGAGGACGGCGGCCGATTCGTACAGCTCGGCGGTGCGCGCCTCGGCCAGCTCGTCGCCGTGCGGAAGGTCGGCCAGGCCGCGCTCGCCCGCCGTGGCCACGACCAGCACCACCCGATGGCCCTCGGCCGCGAGCATCGCCATGGTCCCGGCCGTCAGCAGGGCCTCGTCGTCGGGATGGGCGTGGAAGAACACCGCGGTACGTGCCATCGCCCAATGATCCCACGGGGCGTTCCCTCGGATAGCGGGGGTCTCCTGGTCGAGGCGGATTTTTTCGATGATCGCGTTTGAAGCGGGCAGAGGGCTCTGACAGTCTGGCGGGGTGCGGATCCTCCACGTCAGCGACTGTTATCTGCCCAGGCTCGGCGGCATCGAGGTCCAGGTGGCCGATCTGGTGCGGTCGCAGGGCGAGGCCGGGCACGAGGTCGAGGTCGTCACGGCCACGCCCGGCGAGACCATCGCCGGGGTGCACCGCGTCGTCGCGTCCATGCCCTTCGACCTGCCCGTCCATCCCCGGGGGGTGGGGCACATGCTGCGGCTGATGGCCGCGCGGCGCCCCGATGTCGTGCACGTGCACACCGGGGCGGTGTCACCGTTCGCGTGGATGGGGGTGCGCGCCGCGACCCGTCTCGGGCTGCCGGTGGTGGTGACGGTGCACAGCATGTGGGACCCGGTGACGCGGGGCGTCTACCGCGGGCTGGACTCCCTGTTCGGCTGGAGCCGGTGGAACATCGCCGCCACGGCCGTCAGCCGGGCCGCCGCGCGGCCGGTGCGCGCCGTCGCGGGCCCCCGGGTGCCGGTGGACGTGGTGTCCAACGGGCTCGATCTCTCCTCGTGGCGGCCCCAGGCCGGGGACGTGGTGCCGTCGCGCGGGGACGAGGTGCACATCGTGGCGGTGGGACGGCTGGCGCCGCGCAAGCAGCCCGTGCGGCTGGTGAAGCTGCTGCGGGAGGCCAGGGCGCGGGTGCCGCGGTCGATTCCCATGCGGGCGACGCTGGTGGGGGACGGCCCGGCCCGGGGGACCATGGAGCGGTTCCTGCGGTCGCACGGCATGCAGGGGTGGGTGTCGCTGCCCGGACGGTACTCACGGGATCAGATTCGTGAGCTGCTCGCCTCGGCGGACGTCTTCGTGGCGCCGGCGCCGCGGGAGTCGTTCGGGATCGCCGCGCTGGAGGCTCGGGCCGCGGGGGTGCCCGTGGTGGCGCGGGCGCAGAGCGGGGTGGCGGACTTCGTCCGGCCCGGCAAGGAAGGGCTGCTCGGGCGGAGTTTCCACGAGCTGGTGGTGGCCGTGGCACGCCTCACCCGGGACCGGGAGCTGCGGGAGTCGATCGCGGCGAACAACCGGGAGACCGAGCCGGTCCGCTGCGCGTGGCCGAACGTCCTGGCCGGGATCGAGCAGTCCTACAAGCTCGCCGCCGGTCGGGTCTGACCGGTCGCCTTTGACCGGCGGACCGTCGTACGGGCGCCGAATTCGCCGCGCCGTTTCTCGCCGCGCCGGGCGCCCAGGGCGTCACGGGCGTGGCGGCGGTGGGGTTGCTGGGGAGAGGTTCAGAAGGGGAGGACTCGGCCGGTGGGGGTGCGTAGGTCTAGCGGGGCGGGGGAGCCGGTGGGCTTGGGGCGCTGGGTGATGAGGATCCGCTTCATGGCCTGCTCCTTTGGTACGGGCGCACACTTCCCTCGTTCCACGTCGGCGGACAGGTCGTCGTAGCGTCGCGGCGAGCCGAGATCCAGTACCCCCGGCCTTCACCTCCTGTTTACCCTTTGCCGACCTGTCGCAGACGTTCGCGACCCCAGTTTGTTCGATCTTGATGAGAGTGGTAACCCCTACTGCGCCCCCGGGACGGGACGGCTGGGGAGGGGGTGGGGGCCCCTACCTGGTTTCTTGCGGCGGGACGGCATATTCGCAGCGTAAAAACCTCATGTTTCCAACAAAGTCATGATTTGTTGCAATCTCACACCTCGGCAAGCGGGTCGGGTAGGACCGTTATCGATGCCGTGAGCGGGGTAGAGGCGAGCATCGCGCCGAGGCGGAGAGCCTGTTCCGTGGCGCCGCCGAGGGTGAATTCGAGCTGCTTGGCGTGCAGGAAGTAGCGGTGGACGAAGTACTCCTCGGCGATGCCCATGCCGCCGTGGACGTGCACCACCGCGTGCGCGACGCGGTGACCGCCGTCGGCCGCCCAGAACTTGGCGGTGGCGACGGCTCGCGAGCGGGTCTCCTTGGTGGCCTTCGCCTCAGGGGAGAGGAGCCAGGCTGCTTGCCACGTGGTGAGCCTAATGGCTTCCACGTCAATGTGGCAGTCGGCCAGGCGGTGGCCCACTGCCTGGAAGGAGCCGATGGGGCGGCCGAACTGGTGGCGGCGGGTGGTGTAGTCGGCGGCTGCTTCCAGGGCTCGGGAGGTCACGCCCAGTTGCTGGGCGCACAGGCCCAGGGTGGCCATGTCTTTTATGTCTTCTATGTCTGGTGCGTTGAGTCGTGCGTCGTACGGGAGGGTGAGGTCCAGGGTCAGGAGGCCGGTGGTGTCTCTGGCGGTGGTCCGCTGGGGGGTGATGGTCAGGCCCGGGGTGTCTTTGGGGACCAGGAAGACGTGGCCGCCCGCCGGGATCAGGATCAGGTCGGCCATCGTCGCGGCCGGGACGCCGGTGCGGGTGCCTTTCAGGTGCCAGCCTGAGCCGGTGTCCTCGGCGGCCGGGTCCTGGGCGCCCGGGGAGGACGCCAGGGCGGCGGTGAGGATGGCGTCTCCGGCTGCCACCCGGGGGATCCATCGCTCGCGCTGGGCCTCCGTGCCGAAGGTCGCGATCGTCCAGGCGCCCATCACGGCTGTGGCGTGCAGCGGGACCGGGGCCAGGACGCGGGCCGCCTGCTCCAGGACCAGGCACTGCTCCAGGGGGCCGTATCCGCCGCCGCCCAGGTCCGCCGGCAGGGCTATCCCTAGCAGCCCGGCCTCGGCGAGGGTTCTCCACAGGTCCTGGTCGAACCGCTCGCCGTCCCTGCTCTCGATCTCGGTCAGCGACTCGTGGGTCACCCGGTCGGTGAAGATCTGACGGGCGAGCCGGACCAGCTCGTGCTGGTCCTCGGTGTAGGCGAAGTCCATGGGCTCTCCGGGCGGGGGAACGGTGAGTGCGTGGAGCGGGGGTCAGCGTGGGGGGCGGGGCATGTTCAGGGCGAGCATGGCGATCATGTCTCTTTGGATTTCGTTGGTGCCGCCGCCGAAGGTGAGCATGAGGATGGTGCGGTACATGCGTTCTATGCGGCCGGAGAGGATCGCGCCGGGGGTGTTCGTCAGGTGGGCGGCTTCGCCCAGGCATTCCATCAGGAGGCGGTAAGCCTCAATGGCGAATTCGGTGGCGAAGACCTTTGTCACGGAGGCGTCGGCGGGATTGACGCGGGTGCCGTTGTCCAGGCCCCAGGCGATCTTCCAATTGACCAGTTTGAGAAATTCGACCTTGGCGTGGACGCGGCCCAGATTGGCGCGGAGCCATTCCTGGTCGATCAGGTGGCCGCCGGACGGCGAGGGGGTGGTGGCGGCCCAGTCGCGGACCGCGGCCAGCAGGGACTGGAGGCCGGCGGCGGAGCAGAGGGCGACGCGTTCCAGGTTGAGCTGGCCGGTGATGAGCCGCCAGCCGTCGCCGGGGGCGCCGACCATCGCGGACGAGGGGACGCGGACGTTGTCGTAGAAGGTCTGGCTGGTGACCTGCCCGGCCATCGTGGGGACGGGGGACCAGGAGAAGCCGGGCGCGGTGGCGGGGACCAGGAACACCGACAGGCCCTTGTGGCGGGGCGCCCCGGGGTCGGTGCGCACGGCCAGCCAGACGTAGTCGGCGACCGCGACGAGGCTGGTCCACATCTTCTGCCCGTTGATCACCCACTCGTCGCCGTCCGGCTCGGCCCGGGTGCGCAGCGCCGCGAGGTCGGTACCGGCCTCCGGCTCGGAGTACCCGATGGCGAAGTGCAGCTCCCCGGCGAGGATCCGGGGCAGGAAGTACTCCTTCTGCTCCGCCGTGCCGTACTCCATCAGCGCGGGCCCGACGCTGCCGAGGGTGAGCAGCGGGATCGGCACCCCGGCCGCCGTCGCCTCGTCCGCGAAGACCAGCTGCTCGACCATGGTGCGGTCCTGGCCGCCGTACTCCTTGGGCCAACCGATGCCGAGCCACCCGTCCCGCCCGAGGGTCCGGATGATCCGGCAGTACGCCCCGTCCCTTCCCATCGAGAGGGTCTCCCCGAGCGCCATCTCGGCCCGCAGGGCGGGTGTCATGAGCGCGGTGAAGTACTCCCGCAGCTCCGCGCGCAGCCGCTCCTGTCCCGGTGTGTAAGCGATCTTCACTGGTTCTCCACCGCTCGTGAGCCGGATGCCAAGAGTGCCACGCGCTCCTGTACCAGAGCAATCGCTTGGTACCTAGCGGTCAGCCCCCGCGCAGCACCATGTCCGCCCCGATCGCGACGACCGTCGAGAAGATCGCCCCCGTCAGCAGCCAGAAGCCCCAGCGGATCAGCAGATACTTGCGGCTCACGATCTGGCTCACCCGCCGCACCTGGCCGGACAGCCGCTGGAGGTTCTGCTCCGACACCGACATCAGCGCCTCGGCCAGCGCCTGCCCGCTCTCGAAACGCACCACGTCCCCGAAGTACTCGATGATCTCGCCGTCGATCCCGTCGTCCCCGGGCCGGGCGCCGTTGAGCCGCGGGTACACCGCCCCCGCCAGGCACGCCAGCGACCCGAGGGCCAGCGCCACGCCGGTCCACCACAGCCACTCCACACCGTCGGACAGCTGGAACGGCGACCAGCCGCCCGCCGCCAGGCCACCGGCCACGGCACCGATGGCGATGCCGACGATGCCGAGCAGCACCTGCGCCTTGGCGTCCGCCTTGTTGATCTCGTCGCGGGCGTGCGACAGCAACCGCGTGGCGTAGGCGAGCGCCACGGCCTCGGGCTCGGGACGGGCGGGCCGCGGCGGGCCCAGGACCTTACCCAGATGACGTAGCACGCTTCTCCTCAACGATCCACCCTCGGCGCTCGGCTCCTGGCGAGAGGATTACACGTCCCCAGTGGATGATCCACTGACAATTACTAGTTCAGCGCCGCGCCGGTTCCCCGCCGTCCCGGCGCTGCGGCTCCTTGCGCGAGCGCCCGATCCGTCCCGGCCGGGCACGCTCCTCGGGATGCTTCCTGACCCGCAGGAGGCTCGCCCCGATGGTGCCGAGCAGCACCAGCACGATCACCCCGAGCGAGAGCGGCGTCGGGATCTCCGGCACGGACTTGGAGACGTCCTCGTGCAGGAAGGACAGCACCAGCTTGACCCCGATGAACGCCAGGATCACCGACAGCCCGATCGACAGATACACCAGGCGTTCCAGCAGCCCCTCGATGAGGAAGTACAGCGCCCGCAGCCCGAGCAGCGCGAACGCGTTGGCGGCGAACACGATGAGCGGCTCCCGGGTGATCCCGAAGATCGCCGGGATGGAGTCGAGCGCGAACAGAAGGTCGGTGCCGCCGATGGCCACGAACACCACGAACAGCCGTGTGGCCACCCGGTCGCCGTCCTCCTTGACCACCAGCTTCCCGTCGTGCAGTTCGTCGGTGACCGGCAGGCGGCGCCGCGCCCACCGCATGACCCAGGTGCCGTCGACGTCGGGCTCGTCATTGCGGTGACGGATCAGCTGGACGGCCGTCCACAGCAGGGCCAGGCCGAACACCAGGAACGTCGGCGAGAACAGGCTCACCGCGGCGGCGCCGGCCAGGATCAGCGCCGCGCGCAGCACCAGCGCGGCGGCGATGCCGAACAACAGGGCCTTCTGCTGGTGTTCCGGCGGCACCGAGAACTTCGCCATGATGATCACGAAGACGAACAGGTTGTCGACGGACAGGCTTTTCTCCACCACCCAGCCGGCGAAGTACTCGGTGGCGACGCCCCCGCCCTCCACCAGCCACAGCGCGGCCCCGAAGGCGAGGCCCACCGCGACGTAGAAGACCGTCCACAGCGTCGCCTCGCGCAGGCCCACCGTGTGCGGACGGCGGGCGGCGACGAGGAAGTCGAGCGCGAGCAGGGCCACCACGATGCCGACGACTACGAGCCATCCCCATGCTGAACCGACCATGTGCGGTGCCTTTCGTCGGGGCGGCATGTGCCGTCGCTCCGCGCGGCGGGCCGGGCCCGCACCCGGGGCGAGGGTGCTCCCTTACCCGGCCGCGAGGCACGCATTCCTCGGGCGGCCGGAAGCGCGGGACGTCCGGCCGCGCCACCGGGGACGTTCAGCCGCGCCGCAGGAAGAAGTCGTCCTCCTCGTCCCCCCACCCGACGGCGCCCGCCACCCACAGCCGGGAGGTGCCGGGCACCTGGGCGACGGCGGTCCTGCCGACGTCGTCCGACTGGGGGTACTGCTGGTTCTCCTGCTCGCGCCGCAGCAGCGGGCCGTACGAGGTGTCCCACGCCCCGCCGTCGAAGCGCAGGATCAGGACCTGGCCGGAGTGGGCGGCGTCCACGCCGGTGATGAAGACGTCGTCGGCGGCCAGGGCCGTGACGCCGCCGAGCTCGCCGGCCGCGACCGGCACGGGCACCTGCCACCACGCCTCGCCGTCCGAGCGCAGCACGAGCGGGGTCTTCGCGCCGCCGCCCGGCGCGGTCACGGAGCCGACGGCCCAGATGTCGGTCGGTGAGACCGCCCAGACGGCCTGAAGCACTCCGCCGGGGACGTCGGGTGTGCGGCCGCGCTGCCAGGAGTACGCGCCGCCCTTCTCGGCCTTGCCGTGCCACACCATCGGGGTGCTCGGCGTGCCGGAGGACACGGCCGCGTCGGCGCCGACCGCCCACACGTGGCCCTTCGACGCGGTGACCGCCTGGAAGTACCCGTCGGCCTGGAAGGCGCGGCGGAACGCCTGCCCGTCCCACGCGACCACCTGCCCCTGGGTGCCCGAGTGCGCCACCAGCCAGGTGACCTCCCGGGTGACCGCCACGTCGGTCAGGTTGTACTCGGCCGCGACGCCGAAGGGCCGGTGACCGGTCCAGCGGGCGCCGTCCCAGTGCGCCGCGTAGGCGTACCGGCCGTGGCCGACGACCCAGGCGTCCCGCGGGTCGCGCGCGTCCACGCCCTCCAGGTGGACGACCTCGGCCGGGTCCAGCCGGGTCAGCCGCCAGCGTTCGCCGTCCCAGTGCTGGAGCGTCGGCCGGCCCTCGTCGTCCTCGGCGGCCCGTTCGTACCCGACGGCCCAGGCGTCGCCCGGACCGGTGGCGGCCACGTCCAGCAGCGCGGAGCTCGGGCGGGTCCTGGCCCCCGGCACGACGCGCCACTCGGGGGAGGCGTCGGTCTCACCGGTGGCGACCGGGGCGGGCGTGGCCGGGGCCGAGCCGGACGGGGGGACGGCCGGTGGCGGGGCGGCCGGCTCCCCGCCGCCGCAGGCCGCGGCCATGAGCAGGCAGGCGGCGGCGATCGGCAGGCGCGTCCTCATGGGAGGCCATGGTGGCAGGTGGCGCCGCCACGTCGCCACCTGCCCGGACATACGCACGGCCCGCGCCGGGGCACTGGGCGCGAGCCGTACGAGACCTCGGGCGCCGGTCCTCAGCGCCGGATGACGTGGAGCACGCTCGCGATCCGTTCCGCCGCCGTCACGATGTCGGAGGCGTGGCCGATGCGGCCCGCCCACGACAGCCAGAACCACCATTCGCCGTCGGCAGCGTTGGCCGCCAGCACGTCCTCGGTCACGGCGGGCGCCATGGGGTTGATCACCCGCAGGCGCGGATACAACCCGGTGCGAGCCGTCAGGCGCACCTGGAACGCGTGGGCTTCCAACTGCGCGGCGAGTCGCTCCAGGTGGTCGATGGCTTCGGCCGTCTGGGTTCTCGAGTCTGCAGTCTTCATCGTGGTCTCCAGCGGGGACAGGGTGACCGGTCGGGACAACACTGAACCTGTGCGCGTCCTGCGGCAATCCGAGCAAATCCACTGATAAGTGGAATACCGGCGGTTGGGCCTGGGGTTTACGTGGAAACGACGCGAATGGCAAAGCATCAGTCCCATAACGCTCTGGGCCATTAGGTGCCGACTGGTTAACATCGGGGAAACATCCGTAAGGCCGAACACACCAGTGGCGGAGGGCAGAGATGGCCCGAGGTGAGCATTCCCCGGCGTGCGCGCGACGCTGGCGGGAGCAGGCCGTGTCCCGGCAGTGGTCCCTGTGGCAGACCGCCCAGGCCATCCACAGCTGTTGCGGCGTGAGCCTTCTCAAAGCTCACCGGCTCGCCCGGGGGTGGTCGGCCCGCCAGGCCATCGAAGAGCTCGAACGCCTCTGCGAGACCCACGCGCTCGGGCTGCCCCGGGCCAGCATCGACCTGCTGAACGCCTGGGAGAACAACCGCGCCCGCCCCCGCCCGCAGACCATCGACCAGATCGCCCGGCTGTACGCCGCCAACGCCGTCCGCCTGGGCCTCGCCGCCGACTTCTCCGACGACGGCGACGCGAGCAACGTCGTCATCGTCGCTCCCACGCGCACCGAGCAGGAAACCCCCCAGCAGCCCCGCGCCACCGTCGCGGCCCCCTCGGCGCCGTCTTCCGCTTCCTCCGCCTGGTCAGCCGACGCCGACGACGAGGCCGAACGCCGCGCCCTGTTCCACCACGCGCTGCTCAGCTCCGGCATCCCCCTCAACGGCCGCCTGCTGGCCGAGGTGGAACGCACCCGGCAGGACATGGACCGCACCCTCGCCACCGGGTCGGTCAACGAGGACCAGCTCGACCGGCTCGACGAGCAGGTGCTGCGCTACCGCCGCGAATACATCAAGAGCGCGCCGCTGCCCATGCTGTACCGCCTGATGCTCGAGATCGCCGACGTGCGCAGGCTCGTCTCCACCCGGCAGCCCGCCATCAGCCAGCGCCGCCTGCTCAACGCCACCACGATGCTCGCCCTGCTGTCCGCCGACGCGCTGATGAAGCTCGGCGACACCCGCCAGGCCCACGCGTGGTACGGCACCGCGCGCACCGCCTCCGACGACGTCGGCGAGGTGCGGCTGCGCGCCCTGGTGCGGGCCCAGGAGGCCATGCTGCCGTACCACTACGGCGACCTCACCGAGACCGTCCGGCTGGCGCGTGAGGCACGGATGCTGGCCGGGAGCGCTCCAAGTTCCCCCGCCGCGCTCGGCGCCGCCGCCGAGGCGCGGGCCCTCGCGCGCATGGGCGAGCACCAGGCGGCCCGGGTCGCGCTGGCCGAGGCCGAGCGCATCTTCTCGCGCATGCCGCCCGAGGACGACCACCTCGCGTTCCGCTTCTCCGAGCGGCGGCTGCAGTTCTACCGCATGGGCACGCTCATCGAGCTCGGCGAGAGCGAGCAGGTGCAGGAATGGCTCGACCGCTCGTCCAGCCCCTACACCATCGACCCCGCGCTCGTGCTGCTCGACCAGGCGGCGCACGTCGCCCGCGAGGGCGGCTACGACGAGGCGTGCCGGCTGGCCGAGCAGGCGCTGGTCCAGGTGCCGCCCGAGCACCGCACGTCCATCGTGGTGAACCGCGCCAGGGCCTTACTGTCCAGCGTGCCGCCGGGACAGCGGCGCATCCCGGCCGCCCGCCATCTCCACGACCTCGTCGCGGAAGCCGGCCCGCAACTCGCGGTGGAGCGTTGAAAAGCATGCTGGCGGATGAGGCCGCCACCATCCTGCGGGAAGTGTGTGAGAACGTCGGTCTCGACGCGACGGACGCCCAGCTCCTCCGGGTGCGGAGCAACGCGGTGTTCAAGCTCCGTGACGAGATCGTCGTGCGCATCGCCACCGCTCCCGACGCGCTGACCCGGCTGCCCGTCGTGCTCGCCGTGGCGCGGTGGCTCGCCGACCAGGGCTTCCCCGCCGTGCGGCCCGCCGACGAGCTGTGCGAGCAGCCTCTGGTGTACGACGGGCGGGTCGTGACGTTCTGGCACTACGTCCCCGCCAGCGGGCGGCCCACCACCTCGCAGCTCGGCGACATCCTGCGCGAACTGCACATGCTTCCGGTGCCGCCGTTCGCCCTCAAGCGCCTGGCCGATCCCCTGGCCGAGGTCCGCGAGTCGGTCGAGCACCGCAAGGAGGTGCTCACCCCCGGCCAGCGCGCCTGGCTCCGTGACCGCATCGCCGAGCTCACCACCCGCTGGCGCTCCCTGAACTCCTCCGGCCCCCACGTCCTGCTGCACGGCGACGCCTGGATCGACAACCTGCTGCGCTGCCAGGACGGCCACGCCGTCCTGTGCGACTGGGACGGCGTCGCCGTGGGCCCCCGCGAATGGGACCTCGTCCACACCTACCACGGCCAGCGCCGCTTCGGCCTCACCGAGGCCGAGGTCGACGACTTCGCCGGCGCCTACGGCTCCGACCTCCGCGAATGGGGCGGCTACCCCACCTTGATGGAAATCCGCGACATGTACGCCGTAGGCATCCACATCCGCAACGCCGCCCGAGACCCTTTCTCCCGCAAAGAACTCCCCCGCCGCCTGGACTCCCTAACCCGAGGCGACGGCCTAGCCCGCTGGTACCTAGCCGAACCCGCCTAACCCCACCCACTCGCGGCCCCCCGCCCCAATCCGCCTGTATGCCCTCATCTCGGCGCCGGTACGGCGGGACGTGGTACGGCGAAGCCGACAATCAAGCTGTGGCGTACTTCTGTCGGCGTCCAGCTGTCCACCGCTGTCGGCTGTGTCTTCGATCGGCGCCGAGGCGGCGGGACGTGGTACGGCGAACCCGGCGCCGCCGTACGGCGGAAACCCGGCGTGTGTGCGGCGCCGATGAGATGGTCCTCGCGGAGGCCGCGCTCCGCGCGAAGGGCGCAAGGGCTGTGCTCATGCGGGGGACACCCCCGCGCCCCCGGCCCTGCCGGGCTCACCACGCTCCGCAGCGATGCACTTCGCTCCATGCCCCGCCCCCTCGCTTATCGTCATCCTTTGAGGCTCTGCGCTCCGCTGCCGCGACACGGGACGTGGTACGGCGAATTCAGCGCCACAGTGCGCTGGGAAACCCGCCAGGGGTCGGCAGACCAGGAGATGTCATGGGATTAACCAGGTCAGACCCTTCTCGGGCTGAGGTGGACAGCCCCACCCGTTGTCGATTCCCACCGTGTCGACCATGGCCCCCCCGATTCCTGGGCCATCCATCACCGCATGTGTACGTCACCCCGCGAGCGTGGCCGCCGCGGCGGCCGACGACCACCACCTGGCGGTGTCACCCCACGAAGCCGTGTGCCACCTCGCGAACCCGTAAGGCTCCCGCGAACCGGCTCCGCGTCCCTGGGTGCCGCTCCGCGTCCCCGTCTGCCGCCCGGCGAACCGAGTGCCGTTCCGTGATCCTGGGTGACATTCCGGGAAGCCGTGTGCCGTCCCGCGAACCTGGGGGACACCCCGCTAAAGGGGGGCACCCCGCGAACCCGTGTGCCGCCTCCCCGTTGCGGGGGACGTGGTGTGGCGAATTCGGTGTCGTGTGGTGGACGGCTGGGCTGTGGGGGAGTATCGATGATCGGGCAGAATGTATGGCCCCGTTACCGGGGCGGTGCCTGGTGAGTGCGACGCGAGGATGTTCTAAGTGACCACCGAAACAAGCCGCATCGGCGATGCCGGGACGGATGCCGGGCTGTTCTCGCCGGTGCGGGTGGGGACGGCTGTGGAGGCGGTCGTTTCGGAGGTGGCGTTTGTCAGGGGGATGCTGGACGCGGAGGCGGCGTTGGCGCGGGTGCAGGAGCGGCTGGGGGTCGTGCCGGAGGGGGCGGGGGAGGCGGTCACCCGGCTTTGCGGGGGGGTGAGTGTCGACGTCTGGGCGTTGGCGAGGGGGGCGCGGGATGCTGGGAATCCTGTGGTGCCGTTGCTGGACGCGTTGCGGGCGGTGGGTGGGGATGAGGCGGTGCATCTGCATCGTGGGGCGACGAGTCAGGACATCGTGGATACCGCGCTGATGCTGATGGCCGCCCGCGCGAAGGAGATCATCCTGGCCGACCTGACGCGCGTCCTGGACGCCCTCGCGGGGGTGGCCGACGCGCACAGGTCCACTCCGATGCCGGGACGCACGCTGGGCAAGCACGCGGTTCCCATCACGTTCGGGCTCAAGGCCGCGGGGTGGCTCCTGCTGGTCCGCGACGCGCGGGACGCGTTGCGGCACACGATCCTCCCCGCCCAGCTGGGCGGGGCGGCGGGGACGATGGCGGGACTCGGGCCGGCGACGCTCATCGACGCCTACGCGGGCGAACTCGGCCTGGCCTCGCCCGTGACCCCTTGGCACACCCGCCGCACCCCGGTGGCCACCCTCGGCGCGGCCCTCGCCACGACGACGGGCGCCCTGGGGAAGATCGCGGGAGACGTCGTGCTGATGGCCCAGGACGAGATCGGCGAGCTGGCCGAGCCACCGGCCCCGGGACGGGGCGGCTCCTCGGCCATGCCGCACAAGCGCAACCCCGTCCTGTCGGTCCTGATCACCTCCGCGGCGCAGCAGGTCCCCGCCCTGGCCCAGATCCTCCAGGCGTCCCTGACCGCCGCCCACGAACGCCCCACCGGTACCTGGCACGCCGAATGGCTCCCGCTGCGCGAATGCCTCCGCCTCACCGGAGGCGCCGCGCGGACGGCCGCCGAGCTGTGCGAGGGACTGGAGATCGCCCCCGAGCGCATGGACGCCAACCTGCGGATCACCGGCCACCTCACCGGCGGGCTCGGCGCGTCCGAGGACCTGGTGGCCCGCGCGCTGGAAGAGTACCGGGCGAGTCCTCCCTGATCCCCCGGCCGGGGCGGTGTGACCGGCCGTTACCCCGAAGAACATGATCGAAGGAGGCGGCGTGGAGCTGCGCCACCGGATCGACGGGCCTGACGACGCACCCCTGCTGGTGCTCGGCCCCTCCCTCGGCACGACGACCCACCTGTGGGACCCCCAGATCTCCGAGCTGACCCGCACCTGGCGGGTCCTGCGCTACGACCTGCCCGGCCACGGCGCCTCGCCCGCCACCAAGCGCTCCTTCGGCATCGACGACCTCGCCGACGAGGTGCTCGCCCTGGCCGGGCCGGGCAGGTTCGCGGTCGGCGGCGTCTCCCTGGGCGGCGCGGTCGCGCTGTCCATCGCCGTCCGCCATCCCGACCAGGTGTCGGAACTGGTCCTGTGCTGCACCGCGGCACGGTTCGGCGAGCCGGCGAGCTGGCGCGAACGGGCCGCCCGGGTGCGGGCCGAGGGCACCAACTGGCTCGCGGGCATCGTGACGGCCCGCTGGTTCACCCCGGGCATAGAGCCGGAGGTCGCCGAGCCGGTCCAGGCGTCCCTGCTCGGCACCGACACCGAGTCGTACGCCCTGGCCTGCGACGCCATCGCCGAGTTCGACCTGCGCGACCACCTTCCGAAGGTCACCGCCCGCACGCTGGTCATCGCGGGGGACCGCGACCCGGCCACGCCGGTGGCCCAGGCCGAACTGCTGGCCGAGCGCATCCCCCGCGCCCGGCTGGCGGTGGTGCAGGACGCGGCGCACCTGGCCAACGTCGAGCGGGCGTCCACGGTGACGGAGCTGATGACCCGCTTCCTCGGCCACGGCCACGGCATGAAGGTCCGCCGCGAGGTGCTCGGCGAGGCGTACGTCGACCGCGCCCTCACCTCCGGCCTGACCGCCGACTTCCAGGAGTTCATCACCCGCTACGCCTGGGGCGAGATCTGGACCCGCCCCGGCCTCGACCGCCGCACCCGCAGCGTCATCACCCTCACCGCGCTGGTGTCCCGCGGCCACCTGGACGAGCTCGCCCTGCACCTGCGGGCCGCGCTGCGCAACGGTCTCACCCCCGACGAGATCGGCGAGGTGCTGCTCCAGACGGCGATCTACTGCGGCGTCCCGGCCGCCAACGCGGCCTTCGGTGTCGCGTCCCGGGTGCTGCGCGAGGCGGAGGCCGGGGAGGATGCCGAGGGGTGACACGGCGCGGACGGAGGGTGGCGGAAAGGCGCTTTCCGGCACCCGTCCAGCCGCCCCCAGAATGGACAAGTCCAATGGTCACGACACGTGTAACCCGTTTGTGATCGGGGGTACGAGCGGATACCCTCGTCGTGTTGCGGTCGTGGTTTTCTCGTTCGGCTTTACCAAGCGCTCGCGGGAAGTTTCCTGACGTGTGGTCGCATCGCCCGCTCCGTGGTCACCACGGGGAGTCCGGTCCGGCCCGCCGCGCAGCCCCGGGTCGCCGACTTGGCGACCCGGTGAATTACCCCATACCAGGGAGAAGCAGTTGTCTGAAGGCACCGTCAAGTGGTTCAACGCCGAGAAGGGCTTTGGATTCATCGCCCCTGATGACGGTGGTGCCGACGTGTTCGTGCACTACTCCGCGATCAGCGGTCGTGGCTACCGCAGCCTGGACGAGAACCAGCGCGTCGCCTACGTGACCGTACAGGGGGCCAAGGGGCCCCAGGCCGAAGAGGTCACCCTCCTCTGAGGCTCGTTCAGATCCGGCCCGTGCCGCCACCGGCGCGGGCCAGCACGCTTTCCCGGGCCGGTCACCCCACGGTCGCCCGGCCCGGGTTCGCGCCGCCCTTCTGGATAGGCGGCGCCGCTCCGGGGTAGTCGCGGGCGAATGAGACTCAGTACCACTTCGGACGTGTGGTGGAAGAACGCCGTCGTCTACTGCCTTGACGTGGAAACGTACGCCGACGGCAACGGTGACGGCATCGGCGACTTCCGCGGCCTCGCCCAGCACGTCGACCATCTCGACCGGCTCGGCGTCACCTGCATCTGGCTGATGCCGTTCTTCCCGACGCCGGACCGGGACGACGGGTACGACATCAGCGACTTCTACAGCGTCGACCCCAGGCTCGGCACGCTCGGCGACTTCGTGGAGTTCATGCGCGTCGCCAACGACCGCGGCATCCGGGTCATCGCCGACCTCGTGGTCAACCACACCTCCGACGAGCACCCGTGGTTCAAGGACGCACGTTCCAGCCGGGACTCCAGGTACCGCGACTGGTACATCTGGTCGGACAAACCCGAGCCCGACGACCCCAAGGGCGTGGTCTTCCCCGACGCCGAGGACAGCCTCTGGCAGCTCGACGAGAGCACCGGGCAGTACTACTTCCACCGCTTCTACCGGTTCCAGCCGGACCTCAACACGGCAAACCCCGAGGTGCGTGACGAGATCGCCCGCGTCCTCGGGTTCTGGATGGAACTCGGCCTGTCGGGCTTCCGCGTCGACGCGGTGCCGTTCCTGGTCGAGGAGGTGAAGAGCGAGGAGCAGAAGCCGGACGGCAAGCTGCCGGACGTGCACTCCTTCCTGCGCGAGACGCGGGCGTTCATGAAGCGCAGGAACGGCGGCGCCATGCTGCTCGGCGAGGTCAACCTCGAATACCCCGACCTGCTGAAGTACTTCGGCGACGACCTCGGCGACGAGGTCACCATGTGCTTCGACTTCATCGGCATGCAGCGGATGTACCTGTCGCTCGCCCGCGGCGACGCCACCCCCCTGGCCGACGCACTGCGCGAACGCCCGGCGCCTCCCAAGGACTGCCACTGGGCGACGTTCGTCCGCAACCACGATGAACTGACCCTGGACAAGCTCTCCGAGAAGGAACGCCAGGAGGTCTTCAAGGCCTTCGGCCCCAAAAAGGACATGCAGCTGTTCGGCCGCGGCCTGCGCCGCCGCCTCCCGCCCATGATGGACGGCGACATGCGCCGCATCAAGATGGTCTACAGCCTCCTGTTCTCCCTCCCCGGCACCCCCGTCCTCTTCTACGGCGAAGAGATCGGCATGGGCGAGGACCTCACCGCCGAAGGCCGCCAGGCCGTCCGCACCCCCATGCAGTGGACCCCCAACCGCAACGCCGGCTTCTCCTCCGCCGACACCCTCCCCATCAAGCTCGTGGAAGGCCCCTTCGGCCCGGAAAAGGTCAACGTGAGCGCCCAGCGCCGCGACCCCGACTCCCTCCTGATGTGGATCACCACCCTGGTGGAGCGCTACCGCGAATGCCCCGAACTGGCCTGGGGCGACTACGAGATCCTGAAAACCGACACCCCCGAGGTCCTGGCCCACCGCGCCGACATCGACGGCGAAACCGTAGTGGTCCTCCACAACTTCTCCGACCAAGAACTCACCTGCAAGGTCCCCATCAAGGGCTTGGCCCCCGACGAGATCCTCACCGACCTCCTGATCGAAGGCACCGTAAAAGTCCCCAAGAACGGCCAGACCACCTTCGACCTGGCCCCCTACGACTCCCGCTGGCTCCGCGCCAGCCCCCCCGACGAGGCCCCCGCCGCCTCCGCCGCCATCGAAGACTCCGAATCCCCCGACACCGGACGATGACGACCACATCGCTAACGGGGATCGGCATGTGCCGGTACCATCGATCCTCACATGAGATGGAGAGCGTTGCCCGAAGGGACTCCTGAAGAGCATGTCAGCTCCGCCGGAAATCGGTGTGCTCACCGCTCTCACCGTGGAGAACACCGCGGTGTCCCACGTCCTGGGGAGTTCGAGGCTGGCCCCGGCCGCGCGTGACCCCAACCACTACGCGGCCGCGGCCCTGCCCTGCGGCACGGTCGTCACCACGACCCTCGTGCGGACGGGCAACGCCCCCGCGGCCGACGCGTGCGCGCACATGGTCCGCAGCTTCCCCAGCATCCGCGCCATCGTCATGTGCGGCATCGCCCTCGGCGTGCCGAGCCCCGGCGACCCGGAACGAGACGTACGCCTCGGGGACATCGTCGTCGCTACCGAAGGCATCATCCACTACAGCCACAAAAGGGTCACCGACCAAGGCACCACCCTCCGCGGCGACCCCCTCCCCGCCTCTCCTTGGCTGCTGCGAGCCGTAGGCGAAATCCGCACCGCCCAACTCCTGGGCGAGCACCCCTGGCGGTCCTACCTGGAAACCCCACCCTCAGAGACCTTCCACCGCCCCACCGGCCACCCCGCCGAAACCCGCGTCCACTACGGCCGCATCGGCAGCGGCGACGAACTCCTCCGCAGCGCCACCCGCCGCGACGAGATAACCGCCGCCAGCCACCTCCTAGCCATAGAGATGGAAGGCGCCGGCGCCTCCCTGAGCGCCGCCCTAGGCGGCCGCGAATGCCTGGTGATCCGCGGCATCAGCGACCACGGCGACGCCACCAAATCCGACCAATGGCACCCCTACGCCTCCCTAGCAGCCGCCGCCTACCTCCGCACCCTCCTCGACTCCTTCCCTCCCACCCGATCCGCCCCCCCACCCCCCATGGACCTGGTCCACCTGATGGAACGGATCCCATCCCTGCAAACCCCCAACGACCGCGACCTGGTCCTGCAACTCCTGGGCCCCCCTATCTCCATCAGAACCCGCCGCGACCCCCGCACCCGCATAGCCCTCCACTACTTGGCGATAATCTGCGCCGACTCCCCGACCGGCTTCACCGATCTCCTCACCACACTGTGGGAACTGGAGGGTGCGACCTCCCGCGCCGTCAACGACCTGGCCACTGCCCTCGGAATCCCCCTGCCGGATCAGTCGTGATATGACTTCGCGCTCACGTCACCGCTGACGAGCACCCAGGCGATGAAGGTCGACCACGACGCCGGCGACACCATCACATGGAGACCGGGATTCTTGCTGTCTCTGATTGCACGGCAAGAGCCCAGATCGGCCACGCTCACACAACCCCCCTGCGAGTCGCTACGCTTGCTCTTTCGCCAGGCAGCATGGCGCAGAATCTCGCTATTGATCACGTTTAGGCTCCGGTCGGTTATTGAACCAGCCACCAGGCGGGCACCGATGTATTTTGGTATTGATTCGTTAGGCGGTCCGAGGGAGACGTCCATGCGGCGCGGAAATCCGTCTACAGCGGGATAGGATGGATATCGCAATTGGCTCGTTTTCCTTGTTTCGCCGCCTGTACGGCAGGATGGTTGGCACCCAAGGTTTCTACTAATTTGGCTATCGTGTCTTGGAAGAGGGCGTCATCCTCCTGTTCAAGCACCTTCATATCCAGGCACAGATTCTGTGCGCAGGCAAGTGTCGTGGGGTGGCTGTCGCCGAGCACACGCCGTAGTTGCTCCAGTGTTCGCCGGTCTTGCTCATGCGCGGGCACCAAATCCCCCAGCGTGAACAGGTCACTGGCCAGGTTCACCGCACAGACCAAAGTATGAGGGTGGTCCGGGCTCAGCGACTCTGTGAGCATTCGTAGAGCTTCGCTGTCGATGTCCCGCGCTGCCTGGACGCGGTCTATGAGTCTCAGACTCACTGCAAGGTTGACGCTTGCCGCCGGAGTATTAGGGTGCTGTGGGCCGAAAATTTGTTCGTAGGCTTCCCTGGCGGCGGCGCCCAGTTCCACCGACGACTCGAAGTCCCCGATGTTACGCAGGTTGACAGCGTGAATGAGTGAAACGCCCACTGTTGCTTGATACTGCTCGCCGTAGCGGGCGCTGAACAATGCTAGGGCTTCCCTCGAAAGATTAAGAGCCTCCTGGTGATGCCCCGCTTTACACGCCATCACCGACATCAGAGCAATGGCGTCCATGGTTCCGGGGTGAGAGTTCTGATAAGTACGGCGCATGACCTCGACGTGTTGTTTTTGAAGACGATAAGCCTCCAGGTAACGCCCGCACTCCATTTCGTCGATGATCAGGGCGGCGCGGGTGCTGCTCGTGCTGAGATGATCAGGCCCGTACATATCCGCCTTGCGGCGAAGGGTGTCCAGATCCAGTTCCCGCGCCCGCGCAGGCTCACCGTTGAGCCGCCAGTCGATTCCCAACAGGTGGGCTTGTTGCAGGGTCAAAGGGTCATCGCTGCCGAAACGCCGGCGCAGGGTCTCGAAGGCCTGCTGGTCGATCTCCACCGCTTCGGCGAACTTCCCGAGATACCGCAGGTCCGCTCCTAGGTAGCCCACGGCTTCGAGTGTGCGCTCATGGTCAGGCCCGAGCCGGGCCTGCAGGCTGTCTCTGACGTGGAGGTGGTGCCGGTAGGCCTCGGGGAAGTCGGCGAAGATGCGCAGCGCTCGGCCGAGTCGCAGTTCGGCGGCGAGTGTCGCGTCGTGGTCGGCCCCCAGGGCGGCGGTCCAGGTCTCCACCGCTTGTTGCGCGAGTGCCTTGAAGCCGTCGGTGTCGCCCCACGTGAAGAGATAGTCGATGAGGTCGAGGACGAGGCGCCCGGCCCACGCATCGTGGCAGTTCACCAGGCCGGAGGCGAGCACGTGGGGAAAGAGCGCCTGGTAGTCGGGCCACCGCGTCAGGTTGCCCGGCTCCTTGGGGTTGGCGTTGGTGAGCAGCATGTGGCCGCAGTGCCGGAGCGTCTCCGCTTCCTCCTTGCTGAGCTGGCTCGTCACCACGCGTTGCACCAGCCGATGCAGCGAGATGGTGTTGTCGCGGTGGTTCAGCTTGGCGAGGGCGTATTGGTTGATCGCCCGGATGGTTCGCGAGAGCTCGATGGGGTCGGCGAGGGCATCTAGCAACTCAGGTGGGCCTTCGAGGTCGCGTGTTCTGGTGAGCAGCGACCGTGGGATCGGCTCGGGCGCGAAGAAGGCGCAGACCTGCAGGAGTTGCAGCGCGGCGGGGTGACTCTCGCGGAGCCGGTCGAACGAGACGTTCCAGGCGGCGGCCACGGGAATCTCCGCGCCCTCGACGCTGAGCAACTCCTGCCGCTTCTCGTCGAACAGCTGGAGATACTCCGAGATCGGCATGCCGGTCTCGGACAGCCACACGGCGGCCTGCTCGATCGCGAGCGGGAGATCACCGAGCCGCTCGGACAGTTCGTCGGCGTCGTGATCGCTCAATTCCGGCCCGCGGATCCGCAGTAATTGACGGCTTTCCTCACGCTTGAAGACGTCCACCTCCAGTGGCGCGGCGTGGCTGAACCACTCGCGAGAGCGTGAGGTGATCATAATTTTCCCGGGACCGTTCGTGGGAAAGAACTGCCTGATTTCGTCGACGTCTTCCGCGTTGTCGAATACCAGCAGCCAGTTGGCGTACGGTCTCCCGAGTCGCAAGGCCTCTTTGACCGCCGGAACGGCCATATTCGGTTCGGTCATGTTGAGTTTGAGATGTACGGCGAGGTCGACGAAGGCCTGGCGCACCATGGTCAATCGTTCCGAGGGAATCCACCAGATCAGGTCGTAGTCATCCTGGTGGCGGTAACAGTATTCAATGGCGATCTGGGACTTCCCCACCCCGCCGAGCCCGTGAAGTGCCTCCGGAAGCACCGCCGTCGTTCCTGTGGACAGCCGTTGATGGAGTAAGGTCAGTAAATCGCTTCTACCGGTGAAATTCAGATTTTTCTGGGGAACATTCCAGACCGGGACCGGCTCGAATGCATCACGCCTGGGTGGGATAGGCACCGCACTCATATCGACGCTACCTCCAAAGGTGTCGGCGGGCGGAGGATTCCTGGCGACGTGCCGGTACACGTTGCTCTCAGGCGTTGAGCGTGCGAGACGAATGATCCGGGCCCAGCCAGTCCCGGTTCTGTCCATGCCGGCGAGTGATTCGTTCGTGGTGAGGATCGCGTTCCGCAATTGCCGGGCGGGCTTCATATAGGGCCCTGCCATGGCTTCAAGGGCGGATACGGCGGGATCCAGCAGAGGGTAAAGATCCTCGGGTAAGTCGGGCAGCGCTGCGTCGGCAGGCGCGATGACGACGTCACGCAACCTGCGCAGCGCGTCGACCTCCTGCCCCAGGAGATCCGCAACGGTGACCACGACCTGGGCGGTGTCCGAGCGCCTTCCCGCGCTGAGGAGCGCCTGTCGCACGCCGGGGATGAAGTCGTAGCGCACATCACCGGCGATCAGCAGCGTTCTGCCGCCCTCGTGTGTGCGGTGTACGAGGTCGCTGCCCAGTACTTCGGCGAGTTCGGCGTCGGTGGTCCGAGGTAGCAGGGTTCGCTGTATCAGGTTCACTATCGCCGGACTCAGCGGAGCGGCGGCGAGAAGTGTGGCAAGGGTGAATGCAGCCGGAGTGGTTTCCGCATGGAAGCGCCGGACGCGTTGCTCCACCGAGAGACTATGATCGACCTCCCCGCTCGAGGGGGTGGCCTGGTCGAGTGAGCAGGTGATCGCCGCGCCATCCCACCGCGTACGCACTCCGGCAACCAACTCCGCCCAGGCCTTGATCTGGGTGCTGTCCGCTTCGAGTACAGGAACGAGTACTTCACCGATGCGGCTTGGCTCGTATTTGGCATTGGGTGAGACTCGCAGCGGGGTTCGGACCACGGTCCGCGAGGCGTCGACCCCGGTGCGCTGCCACAAGCGTGCGGGCAACGAGTGGATGATCGCGACAGCGCTACCGGTTCCCCACCTCGCCAGCAGGCGATGAGCCGCACGGCTGTGCCAGGCGTGTGCCATTCCGTTGGTCAGCACGATGATCAGGCGGCGTGAGGTGTTCCTGGGGTGGGTCAGACGTCCAGCGGGAATCTGTTTGCTGAGCGGGCCTGGCGGGCGCAGTAGTAGGCCGGCGGCTTGATGGTGGGCGGTCTCGAGCAGGTTGACCCTGCATCTGCGGAATGCGTATGAGGCCGCGATGGCGGCTGCGATGCGCCATGCCTGTTCCTGTTGGAACTCCGGAAACGGGCCCTCGTCCACGACGATGTCGACGTCGACGAGTGGCTCCTCGGCTTGGGCGAGCACCGGTAGCCACAGCCCATCCCTGGCGGCTCGTTCCGCTGTGGCCACTTCGTCCATGCGTAAGGGCTCGTGGGTCGTCGGCACGGTACGGAGGAGAGTCCTGGCCGCCCTGGTGATGGATCGGGATTGTTTCCCTTGCGCCGCCGTGATCGGCGTCCAGGTTGTGGCGCCCGGGCCGGCCAGGGTGACCACGTTGATGGTGGAGTTCGTGGTTTCGTTCGCTTCGCGGGGAAGGTCGCCGCTAGCCGACGTCTGCGAGCCAGGAGGTCGGTCCGAGTTTTGATGGAGGTCCCCTCCTGCCTGTGGATCGTCGGCGGAGATCCGTTCCGGGTCGGGCCGCGCCATGGTGGAGCAGGAATGAATATGTGCGGCGAGCCAGATGAGCTCACCGATCTGTCTCCACTCTTGCCGGGCTGGAGAAGTACGTCCTGGTCGGCTCGTCGCTTCGGTCATCCGGTGCCGGCCGAATCGAGTCGATGCAGTACAACGTCGAGTACCTGTCTCCAGCTCGCGTCGTCCATATCGCTTGGGTTCACCTGTCCCTGGATGGCGAGATACAAAGCGTTCAGCAGTTGATCGGCGGCGACCGGCTGGCGGCTGCGATACTCCAGGAAATCCCGGATGAGTTGCTCCATATAGGGCTCGCTTGATTGGGAGAACCGGGCGGCGAGGAGAGCGGCCAGGCGATCGGCTGAGGGCTCTGGCATCGTCAGTTGCACGCATCGGCGTAAGAATGCCGGGGGAAGGTCTCGTTCACCGTTACTGGTGATGACGATGAAGGGGAAGGCCCGGCAGGTGACCACGCCTTTTTGGATGGTGGCGGTGCGTTCGCCGTCGGCGGTACCAACGACAACGGTGTCGACTCTGGAGCGGATACGACAGAGTTCGGGAATCTGGTAGGAGCCTTCCTCGAACACGTCGAGCAAGTCATTGGCCAGATCTGGGTCGCTTTTGTCGAATTCATCGATCAAGAGGACCCGCGGGAGCTCATAAGGGAGCAGGGCGGTGCCGAGAGGACCCAGTTGCATGTAGTCGCCGATGTCCCGCTCGCGGTTGTCATCAGGATCTTCCGGTCCGGCGGACGGAGACTCGGCGCGCCAACGGGCGTCCTGTACGCGGGCGATCGCGTCGTATTCGTACAGGCCTGACCTCAAGGTGGTGCGGCTGTTGATCGGCCAGCGTAGAACGGGGCCCAGGCGTAGCTCGCGACTGACCTGGTAGGCGAGGGTCGATTTGCCGACTCCTGGCGGGCCGGTCACGAGGAGGGGTCTGCGCAGGCAGAGCGCCACATTGACAGCGACGACCTCTTGCCCGGAGGCGGGGAGGTGTGGCGGCACGAGCGCCACAGGGCCGAGTCGGCGGTCGAGGTCGGCGAGATCTTCGGGAGGCGGCTGCAACACAGGTTCGCCCTTGAAGTCGCGCCAGGGCGGTGGGGGCGGCAGTGTCTCGAGCAGGGAGACGTCCATGACAGGTCGTCCGGCACCGCGATAGATGAACCAGTCCGTGGGCACGTTCGCGAGATCGTCGTCGGGGGGCCTGTCGGCGCTCATCTCAAAATCCTCTTCTCAGCGTACGGCCGCCTCGCGAGAATCCGTGTTGCAGCATCCTCCTCGCGTGGCACGCGTGCAACCGTTTCATATGGTCGAGGGCCCCAGTGGCCGGATATCGGGAATTCGGTGGTTAGGGTCGTCCCAGATCAGGGATACGTGGCGGCAGGCCTGGCTTTGTGTTTCGCCTGCCATGGTGGACGCACGTAGGAGTTTGATGCTCGTCGGTAGGCTTTTCAGTTTCGTCGGTAGCAGGGCGTCATGCAACATGCTACGGAATTCGCCGTTGACGGTGGCGTCCCTGCACCATAGGACTGCCGGTACACCGGCGTCGATCACGGCCTCGAGTTGGGAACATCCGGGTTCACGATCAGGAGGGCCGGAAAGTACGCTGGTTACAACGCGATCGGTGGCGATCAGTTGTCCGTGGATCACTTGAAGATCGGTCTCCTCATGCAGCGGCATCAAATGGACCTCCCCCTCCGTGGTCATGAGCCGTTCCCACCGGTTCATCCAGCGGCCGTGCTTGTGCCGTGGGCGGAGTAGAGGGCCGCTGCGGAGGACCACCTCGTAGTCCATGCCGAGAGCACGTGGCTGCAACGCGGTCCGCGCCTGCCAGGTCCATTGGTCCACCGGCAGGTTGATCAGCTCGGGTGCGAGCAGGAATTCGATGACCAAGGGTCCCCTGACGCCGTACCCCCAGCTCTCCTCGGCTTCTCTGACCAGGCCGAGAATATGTGGGCCGAGCTCAGGGAAGGGAATAAAGGCGTCATATCCGCGGACGGGGGCCCAGCGGGTCTGATCCGCCTGGTTCCAGGGGGTGACGCGGTAAATGTTTCGCTCGTCATGAGGTGCGGGTAACGGTTCGATCTCTATGATCAGGCAGATAGGAAAGTCGTCGCGGGCCTGGAACGGAAGCGGTTGGTGCAGCAAGACGTCCAGCTCCGTGGCCGCGACGTGTGCGCCGTCGTCGCGCAGCGCGTCGCGTTTGCGAAGCGCCCATCGGCGTAAAGCGCTGAGGAGTTCGGATGACACGGGTGCCTCCATGGCCATCAAACTCGTGAGCAGCGCGACGAAGCGGAGATGGGGTGCCAGGGCGTCTCGGTCCACGTTCATGTCGACCAGATAGTGGAAAACATCCAGAACGGTGGTGAGCCCAGCAGGGTACAGGAAGGAGGTTCTGCCCATGGCTGCGTGATAAAGCGCGACAAGTTTCTCTGTCTCGCATTCGCGCAGGAGTCCCTCGATATACTGGGCGTCGTCTTCGGCTAGGTTGTCGGCGGCCAGGCCGAGAAGCCGCCTGATCTGATTCACCTTGGGGCTGCCGGACGCCAGGTCTTCGACGGCGCTGATGAGCGCACGCCTGACATCGTCCTCCTCCAGGCACTTGCGTACGATATTGAAGTAGAACACCTGCTGTAGGGGTGATTCGCCGACGGAGATGTGGCGGGACAGTTTTCCGGTCATGACAGCCAGCAGTGTTTCGGCTCGCATCTCAGGAATACTGGTCAGTACATTGGCGACCAGCATGGGATCAACTGTCCGTGGCACCCGCACCCCTTGCCGACATGCCCCCCAAGGCGCTCGTGCGCCCTCCCCTGCCAGTAGAACGGTATCTGTAACTTCAGACACAGGGAAGGCGGACTATTGGCATTTATCATGCTATAACTCTATGTTCTACATCTTCCGGACATTAGCCGGAAGGGTGGTTGCGCAATCCGAACCTCATCGATGCCCGCCTGGCCCTTGGGGTTCGGGCACGGGGAGAGGAACACGCGGGCGGCCATCGCTGGTCCCAGGGTGTTCGGCGTGTTCCGCGGCGGTGGACCCTGAGATGGCGGAGAGGAAACCCTGAGCGAAGGGTTTTCCAGGGGTGACGAGCGTCGGGGTCGAGGTCGGGGGTGGGTCAGGGGAGGAGGTG